>DASSXK010000603.1:0-11556 GCA_035703945.1 Ktedonobacteraceae bacterium
CGTTCTATCGCTAACGCATAGAATAAAAAAACCTCTTGTCCGTGCGAGGGACGAGAGGTTTTCCCGTGGTACCACCCTAATTAGCCAGACCCCCACATGCTCAATCTTGCCTCGCTGGCCAGACATCGTGCCCAAGGTGGGTGTGACTCACTCAAGTTGTTGTATTACGTCTATTCTCTTTAGCTTGATTGCAAAAGAACAACGCGCCTTCTTGGTAACGGGAAGGGGCCGGCAAGGCTTACTTTTGGATGCTTCAGCCTGCTGCTCAGGAATGATCTTCGGCCTACGCTTTGTGCCTGGTTTTCACCGGCCCCAGGCTCTCTGGTACAAAGGTCCGTAGCTTACTCTTTCCGTCTATGCGTGTAATAAGATTTGTTGTACTATCTCGTTGAGTATGCCATACTTATGATTATCATGTCAATACAAAAGGAATTTTCCATGAACGATTTGCAGTCTTTCTATGGACCTAATGCAGCCTATGTCCTTGAATTATATGAACGTTATCTGCAAGATCCCGAATCCGTTGATGCTGCCACTCGTGCGACTTTTGCCTCTTGGACTTCAATGAGTCAAAATACAGATACTTCCCCGGCGAGCGCTCCGACTGCCGCAAAACCGGCTCCTATTGCCAGTAAAGCTCGGCCTGAGTCTCAGCCTTCGCGTCAGACCGGCGAGTTGCCGGCTGTCCGGGCGTCAGGTGCCAGCGCACCTGCTTCGCCACAGATCTCGCAGGTCGTAGCAGCTTCAATCCTGGCCCATTCTATCCGCGAACGTGGACACCTGGGGGCGCATCTGGACCCATTGGGAAGCAAGCCACTTGGTGACCCTGCGCTTTTGCCCGAGACGCATGGGATTTCAAAAGACGATCTGGCGAAGTTGCCACCTGAGGTCGTGGGAGGTCACGCGGGAGAGTTTGCGAGCAACGCGTTGGAGGCAATTAACCTTCTTCGCGCAATGTATTCAGGCACTATCAGTTATGAGTTTGATCAAGTAAAAACACCTGGTGAGCGGAAGTGGTTGCGCGACGCGGTCGGACTTTCATTATATCATAAAAAGGTCAGCCCGGCCATCAGGAAACAGCTTTTGCAGCGTTTGACTGAAGTGGAAGCGTTTGAGCAATACTTACATAAAACGTTTGTGGCTCAAAAACGTTTTTCGCTGGAAGGTCTGGATATGCTGGTCCCGATGCTTGATCTTGTGATCAGCGAAGCTGTTGAAACCGAGAGCCGCGAAGTTGTAATCGGAATGGCCCATCGTGGTCGTTTGAATGTCCTGGCACATGTCCTTCAGAAGCCGTACGCTGCGATCTTCAGCGAGTTTATTCACGCCCCCCATGACGAAGCACATCCCACATACTTTGAACACGGTTACACCGGCGATGTGAAATATCACCTGGGTGCGGAGCAGATACTGGGAGAGGGTGCGGCCGTTGATCTAAAAATCAACCTGGCCCCTAATCCGAGCCATCTGGAATTTGTGAATCCTGTGATTGAAGGTTTTGCGCGTGCGTCGCAAGAAGTGAACGATGTACCAGGTGTCCCTTTACAAGACGTGGACCTGGCCTTGCCGATTGCGATTCATGGTGACGCCGCCTTCCCTGGTGAAGGTGTAGTTTCTGAGACGCTGAACCTCTGGCATCTGCGCGGCTACTGGGTTGGTGGCACGATTCATATTATTGCTAACAATCAGCTTGGTTTTACAACCGACCCGAGTGATAGCCGTTCCACCCATTTTGCCAGCGATCTTGCTAAAGGCTTTGAGATTCCAATTATCCATGTCAATGCGGATGATCCCGATGCCTGCCGTGTGGCGATGCGTATTGCCCATGCTTACCGTGATCGCTTCCATAAAGATATTCTGATCGACCTGGTTGGCTATCGCCGTTGGGGTCATAATGAAAGCGATGTGCCTGAGTTCACGCAGCCCCAGATGTATGAGAAAGTCACAAAACATCCAACTGTGCGGGCTCTCTACGCACAAAAGCTGGAACAAGAAGGCATTGTCACGAAGGACGAAGCCGAAGAGATGGTCAAGCAGGCCTTTGCGGTCCTGGAGCAGGCTCGCAAGGATGCAGTTTCTGGCGCGTTTGCACAGGCAATCGACCCATCCATAAACGATGGCGAGGAGACTCAGGAAGTCCAATTTCCAGCTCAGGTTAAGAGCCAGCAACTACTAACATTTAATAAAGAGTTGCTGGCCTGGCCGGAGGGCTTCTCACCCAATAACAAGTTGGCTCGACTCTTGCAGCGACGCGGAACCGCGATGGGAGCGGATGGAGGTATCGATTGGGGACATGCCGAGGCTCTGGCCTTTGCCTCGATCCTGGTCGATGGCACCCCTATTCGCCTGACAGGTCAGGATACTGAGCGCGGTACATTCAGCCATCGACATGCGGTCTTGCATGATCAGCATCACGGTGAGGTCTATGTTCCGCTCCAGCACTTACGTCAGGCTAAAGCGTCCTTCTCGATTTTTAACAGTCCGCTGTCCGAAACTGCCGCGCTGGGATTTGAATATGGCTATAGTGTCTATTCCAATGAATCGCTGGTTCTCTGGGAGGCGCAGTTTGGCGATTTCGCAAATGTGGCCCAGGTGATTATTGATCAATTCCTGGCTTCAGGCCGTGCCAAGTGGCGCCAGGATTCTTCGCTGGTGATGTTGCTGCCACACGGATACGAGGGCCAGGGACCCGAACATTCGAGCGCCCGTTTGGAGCGGTATCTCCAGTTGGCTGCTGAGGATAACTGGCAGGTGGCGAACTGTTCAACGGCTGCTCAATATTATCATCTGTTGCGTTTGCAGGCCGCAAATTTAAAGCACCATCCGCGTCCATTAATTATCATGACCCCTAAGAGTCTACTGCGAAACCAGTCTTCGGCGGCGAAACTGTCAGAACTCGTAGAGGGCAAATTTCAGCGCGTGATTGATGATCCGTTGGCACAGGAGCGTGCAGAGGGTATACGGCGTGTAGTACTATGTACTGGAAAGATCGCAATCGACCTACTTTCGCATTCGAGCCGGGCGAAGGCTGAAGATGTAGCTATTGTACGTGTTGAGATGCTGTATCCGTTCCCTGAGCAAGAGCTAAAAGAAGTGCTGGCTCGTTATCCGAATGCACGTGATATTGTCTGGG
The DNA here is from genome assembly GCA_035703945.1 of Ktedonobacteraceae bacterium. Taxonomy (GTDB): domain Bacteria; phylum Chloroflexota; class Ktedonobacteria; order Ktedonobacterales; family Ktedonobacteraceae; genus DASSXK01. The sequence continues at coordinate 3,134 of DASSXK010000603.1, forward strand.
TGCAAGAGGAGCCAGCAAATATGGGAGCCTGGAGCTATATGTCATCTCACATTACTGACCTTGCCCCGTCCCGTGTTGAAGTGAATGTGGTTGCTCGCCCGGATCGTTCCAGCCCTGCCGAGGGTTTTATCGAGCTACATCAGGCTGAACAGGAACAGATCATAGCAAGCGCATTGCGCTCATCCATAAAAGAGTTCGGAGGCAAACATGTCCGTTGAGATTCGTGTCCCATCGTTGGGGGAATCAATTGTTGATGCGGTGATTGCATCATGGCTGAAGAAAGAAGGGGAAAGCGTTAAGCAAGGCGAAACGCTTTTGGAACTGGAAACTGATAAAATTAATGTGGAAGTTGCTGCTGAACAAGATGGTGTTCTACAGCAGATCTCCAAACATGAGGGTGATGTTGTCGCGGTTGGAGATGTGATTGGCATGATTGGCGAGGGCGCTGCGGCCCAAGCCCAGGCTCAACCTGCTGAAGCAGTGCAGAAGGAAACGCCTGCTCCCGTTCAGGCCAGTACTGAATCACTCACGACCCAGCGCGTTGATGCACCACAGGCCTTAAATGGTCAGCGTCAGTCGGAGACTCCGGTGCCGAGCGGTCGAGATGATGGTGGTCAGCGACCTCCGACTCCTCTGGCCCGGCGAATCGCGGCAGAGCATAATGTGGATCTCACGCAGGTACGTGGACAGAGCGTCCATGGCCGGGTCACAAAAGATGATGTAATCAGTTACCTGGAGCATAGCTCACAGCAGTCTGCGCCTTCCCAGGCCCCTGTGGCCGCTCAAACTCCAGCTCCGGCATCCCAGGCTGTTCCTGTTGCGGCTCAAGCTTCAACCCCTGCCGCACCTGTAACGAACAATCCTTTGGAGCAGCGTGTGCGCCTGTCTCGCCGCAGGCAGACGATTGCGCAACGTCTCGTTGAGGCGCAACATACGGCAGCCATGCTGACAACGTTCAACGAAATCGACATGAGTGCTGTGATGGAGCTTCGAAGCCGCCGCAAGGATGCCTTCAAAGAGCGCCATAACGTCTCGCTTGGCTTTATGTCTTTCTTCACCAAAGCCACGATTGGGGCCTTGAAAGCGTATCCCCGCTTGAATGCTGAAATTCAGGGCACCGATATGATCCTGAAGCAGCACTATGATATCGGTGTTGCCGTTGGCGCTGAAGAGGGATTGGTCGTGCCGGTCGTACGTGATGCTGATCGCAAGAGCTTCGCGGAGATTGAAAGTGAGATCAGCGATCTTGCAAAACGTGTCCGCTCAAATACCCTGACTCTGGCGGAACTCCAGGGAGGCACGTTTACCATCACCAATGGTGGCGTCTTCGGCTCGATGCTTTCAACGCCGATCTTAAATGGTCCGCAGGTTGGTATCCTGGGAATGCATAAGATTGAGCAGCGCCCGGTTGTTGTTGATGGACAAATTGTGATTCGCCCGATGATGTACGTGGCTCTTTCCTATGACCATCGCATCGTAGATGGACGTGAGGCCGTGCTCTTCCTGGTAAAGCTAAAAGAGCTGGTTGAAGATCCGGAAGCCTTGCTGTTAGAGGGCTAGTCGCGTTTCTGGCAATCTCTCGACAGGGCCTGTTTCTGCCTGTATAATCTAGAGGGAAGAAACGACCCTGTTTACTTTTGCTACACGGTCTGGTTATGTCTATTTTTGCTTTATTGGTAATTCGATAGAACAAAGATAGTTTGCAACATGGCGAAGCGGTGTGGAAAAGTTTTATGCGATAATGGATACAAACGGCAGGAACCGGGGGGGAGTCGTTCAAGTATGCAACCTGAGAATGTTTTTGCTCGCCAGGCAGGCAACAGAGATGATTTGAATTCATTGATCGGCAAGTCGCTGGGCCATTTTCGTGTTGTTGAGCGAATTGGGGCTGGGGGCATGGCGACTGTATTCAAAGCGTATCAGCCGAATCTTGATCGTTATGTGGCGATTAAGGTCTTGCCTGCTTACCATGCCAGGGACCCGATTTTTGTGAAGCGCTTTGAGCAAGAGGCCCGTTCGGTCGCAAAGCTGGCGCATCCAAATATCGTCCAGATCCATGATTTTGGCGAGCAGGACAATGTGACTTACATCGTGATGGAATATGTCGATGGCGGCACACTTAAAGATCGCTTGCGCCGCCCGCTTGTTGTACCAGAAGCGATTGATTTCATGATTCAGGCTGCTGAGGGTCTGGACTGTGCCCACCGCAATGGGATTGTGCACCGCGATGTGAAGCCAGCGAATATGCTGTTGCGTAAAGATGGACACCTCCTGCTCAATGACTTTGGCATTGCTAAAATCCTGGAAGGCACCACCAACCTGACACGTGTCGGAACGGGAATTGGTACACCGCAATATATGTCGCCTGAGCAGGGGACAGGCCAGCCCGTTGATCGTCGCAGTGACATCTACTCGCTTGGCATTGTGCTCTTTCACTGTTTAACCGGCCACGTACCCTTTAAAGCGGATAATCCACTGTCAGTAACTGTGAAACATCTGAATGAGCCGCTTCCGCTTGACCATCTGCGGGCCGTCAATGTTCCATATCCAGTTGAGCAGGTCGTGGCGAAGATGACGGCCAAGGCGCCCCAGGATCGTTTTCAATCGACGGATGAACTGGTGGAAGCTTTGACGAGTGCACTCAGTGCTTCACATCTGCCGATGCCGCGAGGCTGGCGTGGCGTTTCTTCGCTGCTGCCGCCCCCCGCTGAGCAAGTGGATTCCTCCCCCGCTCGCACTCCCAGCTCAACTAGCCTCCCCGGCGCTGGCACGTATCCTGCCACTCCGAGTAGCCCGTCGCGAAGCATGTTGCCTCCAGAATCTCAGGTGACGATTGCTTGCTTTCGCTGTGGGGCGCTGAATCCCAGCGACCGTCCTTACTGTACGACCTGCGGTTATGATCTCTCGGATAAATATGCCGAAAATGATCGCTATGTCGCGCCCAATGGACGTCTGGTTCTGGCCCGCTTGACCCTGAGAAGCGGACCGATGGCAGGGCGTTCCTACCGTTTTCATCAAAATGTCACAACTATCGGTCGTGCCAATGGCAATGACCTGATTATTTCGGGCTTGAATGTTTCGCGCCATCATGCTCGCCTCTGGTTCAATGATCGTGATGCGACCTGGTATCTGGAGGATAAAGGGAGTGCCAACGGCACCTTGGTGAATACATTGCGTATCACCCAGCCTGTCCCCTTGAAAGATGGCGATATCATCAATTTTGGACATGAAGAAGTAGTTTTTAATATTGCTTATCGCTAATAGTAAAAAAGATATGTTAAAAATGCCGCTCGTTTGCGGCCAGTGAACAGTCTGGGATGTTTGAGTTTTCATTCGTTCTTGCGAAGAGCTTCGCATCCTTGCTTGTTTTACTGATACAATGGCTTAACTATTGCAAGACAATAGGAAGGACTAACTCGATGGCTTCCATTAATCCGTTTACAGCAGTTGTCCAGCAAATGACGCTTGGAGGTGCAGTCAAGCAGAATCACTCGCTTGAGCATGCCACGATCGCCCTGCTAAGCAAGAAATACCCTGACCTGCGTCTGGCTGGTGTCTCTTCAGCAATCGGTTTTTTTATCTTTGGTGATGTTCCAACCGAGGAGATTTTGCCTACCGCCCATCAAGCCCTGGAACTGCTGCGTACGACGAATCCCGAGATGGCGATTCATGAGCGTTGCGGAACGAACTTCGCGGTCATGGGTGCGCTGACAGGTCTTTCGGCAATGGCTGTGGCAAAGATGCGTCGTCCCTATGGGACGGTCAATAATGCGATTCTGGCTTCAACGGCGGCCTTGATTGTGGCGCGTCCGGTCGGAATGACGGTTCAACGCTATGTGACAACCCAGACCCCCAATTCATCAATGGTGATTCTGGATATTCGCAAGATGGATCTCTTTGGATCGCCCGCGCACTTTGTTCATACCGATAATCCTGAGGCATCTGGCCTCTTCTCGTAAAATCATACGCAAGGATGAAGGAATCTGATATGCATCGCTCTGGTTTGCTGGTAGAAACCGAATGGTTGGCTGAACATTTACAGGACCCCCATCTACGGATCGTTGATATGCGCGGCTATGTACGTACTGTCAATCATGATGGTGTGCAGGAGGCTTTGTACGTTGGGGCGCGAGAAGAGTATGAGCAAGGCCATATCCCGGGAGCCATTTATGTAGATTGGAGCAGCGATATCGTTGATCCAAACGATGCCGTCGAGGCTCAGATTGCGCCGGCTGCGCGTTTCGCCGAGGTGCTGGGAAAGCTGGGGATAGGCGATCAACATCAGGTGGTGGTCTATGATTCACATCCCTCATCGCAGTTCGCGACGAGGATGTGGTGGGCGCTCAATTATTATGGGCATGCCCAGGTCTCTGTCCTGAATGGCGGTTTTAATAAATGGGTGCGTGAATCTCGCCCGTTGGAGACTGAAGTTAAAATTTACGAGCCTGCCCTGTTTACGCCGATTGCTCAACCCCAATTGCGTGCGACCGCTCAGGATGTACTGGGTTTGATCGGGAAAGAAGGCACGACCCTTGTTGATGCCCGCGAGTCCGCTCAATATACCGGTGCCTTAACACGGGGAGATGGTCGCCCCGGCCATATTCCAGGGGCGTTAAATATTCCACGCGAGCAAATGATTGATCCGGAGACAGGGACGTTCCGTAGTAACGAGGAATTGCAGCGTGTCTTTGATCAGGCTGGCATTGATCACGATAAGCAGGTCGTGGCCTACTGCAATGGTGGGGTTGCCGCAACAACCTTGCTGTTTAGCCTGGCGATGCTTGGATATCCTAAACTTACAAACTATGATGGTTCCTGGAATGAGTGGGGTTCTCGCCAGGATCTACCAACCGAGCTTTAGTCTGACCCGGACACAAGATAGAAACAGGATAAGAACAAAATCGAATGCACGATCACGAACACGAGCATGAATTCGGCGCGGACAGCGAACCAACGGAGGTGCTTGATCTTAACGAGGTGATGCAGGCCTTTGGGATCGATGAGTGGCGCAACCTGGGTCCAATTGATGCTCATAAAAGCGAAAGCTTGAGCATACTGATTGAAGCTCAGGGCAAGCAGTATATCTTGCGTGAGCAGGTTGAGGCACCGCTCGATACCGATACAAAGCATTTCTATCGTTTCCAGAGCTATCTGGAGCAAGAGGGCATCCCGATTGTGCCGCTACGTACAACACTCACGGGCGAGCCGATGGTGGCGTTTGAGGAGGATCGCTTTGAACTGCAAGAGAAGCCTCAGGGCGAGCTCTTTAGTTCGGCCGACCCTCGTAATTTGGATCAGGTGGGGGCGGCTGGCGCGATGCTGGCCCGGATTCATCTGCTTTCGCAGCGTTACCCCGGTCCACGACATCGCTGGCCTGCTGAGGCTCAGGCGGGTGGTTTGACGCAAGGCTGGTTGAATTTTGCTCGTGAACGTGCTGGTGTGATGGAACTTCAGGCCGTCGCCGCCGGACTTTCGAACTGGGTTGACCAGTGGGAGGCCCTGCTGCCCTCGGCAATGATGTCCATCGGTGCAAGCAAGAATGCCCCTGAATTTCATATTCATGGCGATTATCATGCCCAGAATCTGCTGTTTGGCCCACGCGGTATCACGGCTGTTCTGGGTCTGAATGCCTCGCGTTGGGAACGCCGCTTGATCGAGTTGGCTTATGGCCTGTTTTATTTTAGCGCCCTTGAATGGCGGCTTGATACGCAATTGACCCGTCCGCTGGTCAAGCGCGGACTTGATCCTGAGAGGGCACGCCGCTTCCTTGGTGCCTATGGGACGATTTTTCCACCCGCCCCTGGCGAGGCTGCGCGTTTGAGCGACGCGGTCGCGTTGGTGGCTCCGATTGTGACGGTTAATGGTCCACTTGAGGATGTTTTCTTTGCTCAGGATGAAGTGGATGATGCGGCCGTGATCGATGATGTGCTGGAACGCCTGGCCTGGGCCTCTTCTCTGCCCGCCTGGTTGGGGAGAGTACGAGGCTCGCTTGCTGATATGTGGGAAAAAGCCTGAGTCAGATCGGACATTTGGTACTTGTTAATGTCAATTTTCGGGCACTTTTTTTTACGTCTGAACGGGGCTGTACTGCTAAGGTACCACCGATAGGGCTAAATTTATGCCATTGACTTTCTAAAAACTATGTGGTACTTAATACATAACGCATCCAACAATTGCATATCGCAAAAGCATTGATGGGACGAGTAACAGGTTGTATTGCTTCAGAGAGTGGGCGGTAGCTGAGAAGCCCATAGCTGGTCTCCTGTGAAAAAGACCCCTGACGCTGCAAGCAGAAATCGCTGGAAATAGCGAAACTAGATCTTGCCGGTAGCCTCCGTAATCAGGCCTGTGGAACGACAACGCCTGGCGTTGTCCGTACCCGATGAGGTTGCAGGCCGAGAGGTCGCAACGAATGAAGGTGGTACCGCGAAAGCCACATATGTTTTGAACATATCGCTTTTCGTCCTTCCCTGAGTGGAGGATGGAAGGCGTTTTTTTATAGCCTTTTCTTTCTATCATAATACGCACAATAGAGAATAGCTTTGATGGGACGAGTAATGGTTCTGGTTGCATCCAGAGAGCGGGCGGCTGCTGAGAAGCCCGTATGTCACAGGCCATGAATAAAGACCCTGATGCTACAAGCAGAAATCGATGTTTCATCGAGAGTAGATCTTGTCGGTAGCCCCCGTTAACGGGCGCTGGAGTGGATGGCACCCTTGATGGGTCTGCCGCTACTCACCGAGGTTGTTGCCGCAAGGTAGCAGCGAATGAAGGTGGTACCACGAAAGTCCAGTTGGTGAACCAACGCGCTTTTCGTCCTTCCCAAAGTGGAGGATGATGAGCGCGTTTTTTTATTGACTTTATCAGATTGATTTTTCAAATGAAGAGGAGAAACAAAATGAACAATCCAAATAACACAAACCACATGAGCAACCTGGTTGCACAGATTCCCGCCCGCTGCCCCGAATGCGAGGCTGATGTCGATGTACAGGGATTAATGGTCGGTGAGATTATCTATTGCCCGGACTGCAATGCGGAATTGGAAGTCTTGAATGTTGAGTCACCAGAAGTCGCGCTGGCCCCCCAGGTCGCGGAAGACTGGGGCGAGTAGTTCGTACGTCGGTAAGGCGAAGAGAGGAAGTGTACAATGCGTCTGGCCATACTTGCATCGCGCATCCGTGTCGAAGAAAAGCTGTTGATTGAAGCATTAAGACAGCGTGACGTGGCCTTTGATATCATTGACGACCAGGACCTGCTGCTCGATCTGCCCGAGCCAGATTCACGCTTGCGGCAGTATGACGCGGTGCTCTGTCGCAGCCTGAGCCAGTCGCGCTCACTGGCCGTGATGTATGTGCTTGAGCACTGGGGCATCCCGGTTTTTAACTCGGCGGGAACCACCGCGACCTGTAATGACAAGTTACTCACAACCCTGGCTCTTCAGCGGGCGGGGATTCCGGTTCCGCGCACAATGCTGGCCTTTGAAGCCGTGACGGCCGTGCGTGGGATCGAGCGTCTGGGTTATCCAGCGGTGCTCAAACCCATCACAGGCTCCTGGGGACGTCTGCTGGCGCGTATCAACGATCGTGACGCCGCTGAGGCTGTCCTGGAGCATCAGGAGACGCTGGGGTCGTATCAACATCATATTCACTATATCCAGCAGTACATTCGTAAGCCCCTGCGTGATATTCGGGCCTTTGTGATTGGCAATCGGACGATCTGCGCCATCTATCGCACCAGCGAGCATTGGGTGACGAACACAGCTCGTGGGGCTGTCACCAGCAATTGCCCTGTAACACCTGAGCTCGATCGACTTTGTGTACGCGCCGCCCAGGCTGTTGGCGGCGGCATCCTCGCGGTTGATCTGCTGGAAGACCCCGAGCAGGGTCTGCTGGTGAATGAGATCAATGCCACGATGGAATTCCGTAACAGCATCGCACCAACCGGTGTGAATATTCCCGACCTGATGATTGATTACGTGTTGAGCAGCGTTCGCGAGGAGGTCTTGAGATGAGCCGTTTACGAGTCGCTCTGATCGGTGGTTCCGGGTATACTGGTGGTGAACTCGCTCGCTTACTCCTGTTCCATCCAGAAGTCGAGTTGACGCAGGTGGCATCAAGCAGCCAGGCGGGTCACTACCTGTATAGTGCCCATCCAAATCTGCGCAAGCTGACGTCTCTGCGTTTCTGCCATCCGGATGACATAGCAGGATCGGACATCCTGTTCCTTTGCCTGCCACACGGTGTCTCTTCCAGAGAGATGGCACGTTATCGTAGCCTTGCACCACGTGTCATCGACCTCTCAGCGGATTTCAGACTGCGCTCGCCTGATCTCTACTCAACCTGGTATGGCGAGGCTCATCAAGCGCCGCAGCACCTGCAAGAAGCCGTCTACGGACTGCCAGAACTGCACCGCGCAGAACTGCC
>DASSXK010000657.1:0-9049 GCA_035703945.1 Ktedonobacteraceae bacterium
GGGCTTTATTCAGGATCACCCGACCGAAATGTGGATGCGCAACGCCGCAGCAATGGAGTAAAAAAATGCTAGATTTCACACTGACCAAATCCCAAAAAGCGGCCCGAGATTATGCCCACCAGGTCGCCCTGGAAGAGATGCGCCCGATCTCGCTGGAATGTGAACGCACGGAAGTGATTCCCGAAAGCTTCTTCAAAAACATGCAGGCCCGCTTCTGGGGTGGAGCAGCCGCCCAGGCCCGTTCGCAGGGACAGGTCGCCGAGGACGAGCCAAAGCAAGAGAATATACTCTCGATCCTCTCTCAGGAAGAGATGGCCTGGGGAGACGCCGCACTTTCAACGGCGATTCCGGGTCCCGGTCTGGCCGCCCCTCCGATTCTGGCACAGGGCACACGGGAGCAACAGGCTCGCTTCCTGGGTCCCTACCTGGATGGAGAGCTGCACTGGGGCGCGCTGGCGCTGACAGAGCCGGGGATTGGCTCGGATGTCGCCGGTATGTCTACGACAGCGACGCTGGACGGCGATGAATGGGTCATCAATGGCCACAAGCACTATATCACCAATGGGGCCCGTGCGGACCTCGTTGTCACCTTCGCGACCATCGACAAATCGCTGGGACGCAACGGCATCCGACCATTTGTGGTTCCCAAAGGGACGCCGGGGATGATCGTTGGGCGCATCGAAGAAAAGATGGGGCTGCGAGCCTCCCAGACGGCCGAGCTGATCTTCGAGAACTGCCGCATCCCCAAAGATAATCTCTTGCAGGGGCGCGACACCAGCAAGAAAGCAGGCTTTAAGGCTGCGATGGGGACGCTTGATGCCACCCGGCCAATGGTTGGTATCCTGGCCGTTGGGATTGCTCGTGCGGCCCACGAGGCGGCCAGCGCCTGGGTACAGGAGGAGTTGCCGAAAGGCTATCCCGCCCACAAGCGTCGCGAGGTAGAGAACACGCTGGAAGAGCTGCGTCAGGAGATCGAAATGGCCCGGCTGCTGGTCTGGCGAGCCGCCTGGATGGCCGATCAGCGCATCCCGAATTCAAAAGAAGCCTCGATGAGCAAAGCCTATGCCGGCGAGTTGGTAATGCGTATGACAGCGACAGCCGTCAGAATTACGGCACCGGGAGAAAGCTCGGAGAGAAAGCGGTTTATTCAAAAGTGGTTCAGGGATGCCAAGGTCTTCGACATCTTTGAAGGGACCGCCCAGGTGCAGCGGCTGGTCATCGCGCGTCGGATGTTCCCGGAGATCGATATTCCCTGAGTTTTCACACAAGCCAACGGCAAACATTTGAACAACAGTCGCTTCGGGTCAAAGGAGCGAGCAAAAAGAGCCAGGAGGAATGGATTACATTCCTGCCTGGCTCAATTGTGAATGGGCATCTTGCTTACGATGCCAATCATCGAACTTTTTGGGTAGCCCGGTTGATCTGGATGACCTCGATAACTTCTTCGGTATCCAGAGGCTGCTGATCGTCGTCTTCTGGATTCCACTCGTCTTCCTCCTCCTCCAGCCAAGGATTCTCGGCCGGGATAGGCAATTTGTTATTACGGCGACCGGAAGCAATAGAGCGCTTCAAGCTATCATGGGCATCGACTCGTTTGTCACGTAGTTTTCCTCTCACTTTCTCACCTCCTCTCCTCCCAGACTGGTGACGGTGCGTTCCCAGGTAGCAAAATGTATCATAAAGAGCATGTCTTTCTTTATCATTTTTTGTGTGGACCTGACCATCATGCAAGCTCAGCAATTAATTGCACAAAAATTCTCCAGAGCATTCAAAATGTTCCTGTATTCGTGAAGCAAAGTGCTTGAGGCTGGCAAGCTCGAAAAGAGGGTGTAGAAGTAAAGGGGCATGAAGAGGCACCCGATGTCGAAGTATCCACGCAACAGAAGGACTGGCGTGAGCATACTGGTGTTCTACGTACGACTGCTGCATATTGGATGAGTCCGATAACTTCTGGCTCGATTGGCTACCAGCGTGTAAAGAATTATCATAGAACTCACCCCCTTTATCTGTGTGTATTAGCATATCTACCACAAAATAAACAACGGTAAACCTGTCTATGAGTGTACCGGGTGGAATCATAAAAGTCAAGCAGTTTTATAAAATCTATTTATCAAAAAAAACGCAGAACTTTTATTATCAAAGTAGAGGTCTGAGGTTTAAAGCTTATAAAAACAACTACCTGTTCAAGGCTTTCAATATAGTGTACAATCAAAGCATTAACTCGCAAATTCGCAGTTAACGAAAGGCAAAAGCCATGTCAACTATTGAAGAACGCCTACAAGCAATCGAAAACGAACATGCTACGCTCAAGGACGAACATGCTACGCTCAAACAAACGCTTGAACTACAGGCTATTGCAATAGGAGCATTAGCCAACAAAGCCACACTAGAAAAGCTCAACGAGAAATATGATACTCTCTTCGAGACGCTTATAAATCACGACCGTTTTACCAATGAACAACTTGCAGAAATACGAAACCAACAAACCGAACTCGATGGCAAAATCGTTGGACTCCGAACAGAGATGAACCTACGCCTCACAGAACAAAACAATAACATAATAAATCTACAAAACATACAGACAGAACATACAACATTGCTCAACAAAATCCTCGAACGCTTGCCAGAAAAACCCTGAGACAGAGCAAAAAAACTTACACCTGAAGATATGCTTGGAGTTCTTCAGGTGTATTTTATTGCCTGTACAACAAAATATTGAGCTTTGCCCCCTGCAACCCCGGGCCAATTATTTAAAGACAATTCACAACGGCGCTCTCGCGCCTCCTGCACGCTTTACAAGCCAGCAGCATTGGGAAGCTTCACCGTTCATCGTGTCTGGCACGGTTCATCCAGGCTTCTCAAGCGCGTTCAGTCAGCGAATTGAACGGCTTGCTGTAACCTCTCACCGTCTTTATTAGAAGAAGTAGTATTTTCTCACATGCTTCCATACTCGCTCGCATTGTAACAAAGAAAGAGAAGGATCAGATGACGGCCAAACAGTTGTACAGAATCAGACGTGGAGGATTTTATCTCGTATTGACTATCTTGCTGGCGGTGCTGGCAGCCTGCGGATCAAATACCAGTTCGACGGGCGGTCCCTATGGCAGCGGCAGCACAACCACGCCCACCGTTGCCGCGACGGCAACCAGCGACACAGGAAGTGGTGGCTACGGGAACGGCGGATATGGAAATGGCAGCAAAACTACCCCAACCCCGACAACTGCCGTCACAGGAGCCAGCAAGACAGTCACAATCACACAGGATAGCAGCGGCAGCTTCTCCTTCAGCCCGAAGAGTATCACGATTCCAGTCAACACGACGATCATCTGGCAGAATAAAACAGATGCTCCCCATACTGTCACCAGCGATACCGGGGCCTTTAGTTCGGGTGGAACAGCCACGCCCCTGGCAGCCCAAACGGGCAGCTTTCACTACACGTTTAATAAGGCTGGCACCTATAGCTATCATTGCCAGTTCCATCCATCGATGATCGCAACAATTATCGTGAAATAGGACATATCCGCTCGGCAAGAAGGAAGTCCCAGCCTCTTGCACGGTCAAGCGCAACGGTGCTACACTGAAACTCTCTCAGGAACAAATGTGCAAAACCAAAGGAGCAGCGTTTCGTTGAGCAGCATAAACAAGGCCAGAACCACAATCTATGGGAGCAGCGCAGAGAGCGCAATGGGAGCATGTGTGGTTCTGGCAACCGAAAACGGCATCTGCTGGACTGGCACGCCCGGCACCGAAATCGAAGTCGGGTTAAACTGGGTCCGGCGCAAATTTGGAGAGATCGTCTACCAGGGAAGCGAAGAGCTCCCTGTACTGCATACAGCCATGAAAGAACTCAGAGCCTACCTGGGCGGTGAACGGCTCCAGTTCGATTGCAAGCTGGATCTACGCGGCACGCCTTTCCAGCTTGCAGTCTGGCAGGCACTCTATCAGATCCCCTATGGAGAAACTCGTACCTATCATGAGATCGCCTACGCGATCGGGAAGCCGCAATCGGCCAGACCGGTCGGAGGAGCCTGCGGGGCCAATCCGGTCGCGGTCATTGTTCCCTGCCATCGCGTCATCGGCAGCAATGGTCAGCTCACAGGTTACGGCGGCGGCTTACCCGCCAAAAAGTGGTTACAGGCCCTCGAACAAGGCCATGAGTACATTGAAAACAAAGATCTGGCGGCGGTGGGAAGCAGGGATTAATCCTCCACAGGAGACCTCAAGAGAGGCTATTTCTTGTTCAGCCAGGGAACTAAAAAAGGGCGAATATTTCGCCCTTCGAGATTGCGGCAAAAAGACCAGCTTTAGCGATAGTTACCGGCTTGCGTCATAAAGATCTTCACAAGTCCTCTGATCACAATCGTAGCAATCGAGATGGCCAGAACAATCAGGACAATCCAGACCCAGGTCAGCGGGAAATGGGCCACGTTCGCGGCAGATTTTGGATCAAGCGAGCCAACAAAGAGTGGGGTCAAAATAATCAGCGGGACCGCCACCAGGGCCGCACAGCACACCAACACAAAGGCTGGCAGTAAAATACGCCAGAGACCATTGTCGCGCAGATTCTCGGTTTTGGCGGTCCCATAGGCCTGACGATGCTCTCCATCACTTTTGGGTTGCGTCGTAACGGGCGTCTCAGCTTTTTTAGGGGCTTCAGGGGTTTCAGAGGCGGAAGTAATGTCGCTCATGTTCTCCTCCAGATGAGTTATATAATATCTGTTGCTTCATAGAAAAGGCAATTGACCCGCTCGGCACCTGCACCAATAACTCGACGAGCCCGGCCAATTACATCATGCGATCTACAGCGATAGAAAGCCGTAGACCAGTATCAACAAGCGCGGCCAGGCAAGCTCAAGCAACCAATAATACTCTTAAGCTACGAAGCAGCGACATTGCTGACTGCATTAGAAAGATGCGTCATTAGTATACCACAGAACGTCGGCGAAGAAATCGGGCAGGAAGGCTGTTCGCAGCAAGGCGCATCCGGCATCTCACTCTTCAAACTAAGCAGAACGAAAGCAACCTCATCACACAACGCACGCGACCAACCATACAACACACGCGTCCATAGGAAAGTAAAAATATAGATATATCAAGAGAGGCATAAGACGATGGGCTCACCCCAGATTGGCAAAAACATCCTGCAACGTAGTCTGGATCTACTCTTCCCACCTCGCTGCATCGGCTGCGGATCGAGCGGCAAGCTTTTATGCGAACACTGCATCGCCGGGATTCAACCTCCTCCGGGTCCGCGCTGCCAGCATTGCAGCAGTCCCCTCGAAGAAGGCACGAACCCACCACTCTGTCAAAACTGTCAGCGCCGTTCATCAAATTTAGCAAGCATCCATGCCATCAGCACCTACCAGGGTATTCTGCGCAGCGCCATTCACGCCCTGAAATACGAAGGACAGACACGACTCGCCCAGCCGCTTGGTCAGATGCTGGCCCAGGAGCTACAGGGATGTTACCAACCTGGGGAGATCGACCTCCTGATGCCCGTCCCGCTCCACGCCCAACGTCTGCGCGAGCGGGGCTACAACCATAGTCTGCTCCTGGCCCTCTTCTGCGCCGAAGCCTGCGGATTGCCAATCGATCAAGCATCCCTCGTACGCGAAAAGCCAACCACAGCCCAGGTTGGCCTCAAGGTCACAGAGCGCCTGCAAAATGTCCAGGATGCCTTCACATGCCTCATAGATCAGGCCATCGCCAGAGGAGCACGGGGCAAAACACTTCTCCTAATTGACGATGTCTACACCACAGGTGCAACCCTTGAAGCCTGTGCGTCCGCCTTGAAAGCCTGCGGTGTTAGCAACGTACATGGGCTCGTACTGGCCTGCGCGGGACGCCGACAACACAAAAATTAAATCCGTGCGTTAAACTTTATATATAGATAAGTAAGATTGATCGTCGGACTTTTGGCAATTATGCTATAATACCACTCGACAGTCTCAATTGCATAACAGGTAGAGCCACTTCCGCTCTCTTAATTATTCGTTCTATCAAGAAGTGCTTTTTACCATACTTAAAGAGAGGAGCTGCGATGCTAGGTCGTGGGAAATGGCTACGAAATAGTTTTACCTTCCTCATAATCGCGCTGGCAATCGTCGTCGTAATCGCAATATTCCGACCAACATCCGACACGAAATCGGTCAATGTCTCGACGATTTTGAACGATATCAGGGCAGATAATAACAAGAATCAGCAAGATACGCTCATTGTTGGTGCCTCCACACTCCAACTGGTTAGAGGGAGTGGAACAGACGCCCCAAAGGAAGCTGCAAATATTAATAGCACGTTCGATGCTCCAACCATTCTTAAAGACAACAATATTGACTATACGAATAATCGAAATCTCATTTTGCAATATGATCCGCCCAGCGCCCTTGGGGCCTGGATAAGTATTCTCGGCAATTTTATACCCTTTTTGCTGATTGGAGTTTTCCTTTTCTTTGTCTTGCGCCAAGCTCAGGGAAGCAACAACCAGGCCCTTTCCTTTGGGAAGAGCCGGGCCCGGATGTTTATGGGCAATAAATCCTCGATCACCTTTGCCGATGTCGCAGGGGTTGAAGAGGCCAAGCAAGAGCTTGAAGAGGTCGTCGAGTTTCTCAAATATCCCGATAAATTCGCGGCCCTGGGGGCACGCATCCCCAAAGGTCTGCTGCTGGTGGGACCGCCTGGAACCGGCAAAACCTTGATCTCACGCGCCGTGGCCGGAGAAGCCGGGGTGCCTTTCTTCAGCATCAGTGGCTCTGAATTTGTCGAAATGTTTGTCGGTGTCGGAGCCAGTCGCGTGCGTGATCTGTTTGAGCAGGCCAAGCGCAACAGCCCCTGTATTGTCTTCGTTGATGAGATCGATGCCGTCGGGCGGCAGCGCGGCGCTGGCCTGGGCGGATCGCATGACGAACGAGAACAGACCCTGAATCAGATTCTAGTCGAGATGGACGGTTTTGATACCAACACGAATGTGATTGTAATCGCCGCGACAAACCGCCCCGATGTGCTAGACCCCGCCCTGCTGCGACCCGGACGTTTCGACCGCCAGGTTGTCCTGGATCGGCCCGACATCCGTGGGCGGATCTCGAT
Organism: Ktedonobacteraceae bacterium; assembly: GCA_035703945.1. Taxonomy (GTDB): domain Bacteria; phylum Chloroflexota; class Ktedonobacteria; order Ktedonobacterales; family Ktedonobacteraceae; genus DASSXK01. Next base: position 7,084 of record DASSXK010000657.1, read on the forward strand.
CCTCCAGGTTCATGCCAAAGGCAAACCGTTGGATAAAAACATTACACTGGATACGCTGGCACGCCAGACACCGGGCTTCTCCGGTGCCGATCTGGCAAATCTGCTCAACGAAGCCGCGATCCTGACGGCCCGACGCAACAAACGCATCATCGGCCTGAGCGAACTGGAAGAGGCCATCGACCGCGTCGTGGCGGGTCCAGCCCGCAAGAGCCGGATCATCAGCGAGCGTGAGAAAGCCATCACAGCCTATCACGAGGTCGGCCATGCCCTGGTCGCCAGAATGCTCCCCAACACCGACCCGGTCCATAAAGTCTCGATCGTCGCACGTGGGCAGGCCGGTGGCTTCACGATGCTCTTACCAACCGAGGACCGCTACCTCTGGAGCAAGCCACAGTTTGAAGATATGCTGGCCTACGCCATGGGCGGCCACGTTGCCGAACTGATCGTTTTTGGCGAAGTGACGACGGGAGCCTCGAACGACATCGAGCGCGTCACCAAGGTCGCCCGCTCAATGGTGACTGAATACGGCATGAGCAGTCGCATCGGACCGGTCGCACTCGGACACAAGGACGAACTGGTCTTCCTGGGCCGCGACTTCGGCGAACAACGGAACTATAGCGAGCAAACTGCCCGTGAAATCGATGAAGAAGTGCGCAGGATCATCCAGGAAGCCTTCGACCGTGCCCACCATGTCCTGTTGCAAAACAAGACACGCCTGATCATGATCAGCGAACGTTTGATCAAAGAAGAAACCCTGGAAGGTCCTACCTTTGAGCTACTCTTTAACCAGCCAATCGAAGATGAGCTATACGACGAAGATGGACCCTCAGTTCTGGCTGGCAGAGGTCTGGCAGATGATATGCCGGGGCAACGACAGTTGCCATCACCAGGCGACCTCTACCAGACTCCAACCGAGCTACCACCGTATTCCAGAGGCAGTCAGGAATAGACCTAACTTTACAGAGATCAACAAGAACCGCATCAGGAAACCCATTGTAATCCAGGTGCGGTTTTTTAGCGTCAAGCTGCTTTCTTCCTGACTCGTGAAAATCGAACGCCTGCTTCAAAAATCTATACTTGACATCAAAGCAGGCATTTCATTGATGGGCTTCTCTAGGCTACATAGCTTAAACGAATCTAATATTGTTAAAACGGTCAAGGCAATGTTGAGCTAATAACATTGATATTTTGAATGGACCAGAGAGTCTTTCCAGTTCCAGGATCAAGATTGATGGCATTTGAAGTAGTGTCAGCGTTGTAAGGATTTGTATCAACCAGATAGAGATCGTTTTGAGTTGTGCTAGTTTGCATATTATTCGAAATGTTCGATTTTTGCCAGAGTAATGTACCTGTATGTATATTAAGAGCATATAGTGTTTGCGCCCCAAGGGCATAGACATGATTTTGTCCAACAGCGAGTGAACTATATACATCAGTGCTCGGCATATACCATAATTTTGAGCCATCCTGTTGATTGAGTGCCAGGATATCACCCCCTCCGGGGCCGGTAATGAAGAAGATTCCGTTGTTGCTGACAACCATTTGTTTGATTGCATCATTATTTGTCCAGTGGAGATAGTTTGTTTCCCAAATTACTGCTCCTGTAAGCGGGTTTAAAGCTCGAACTACACTACTATTATGGGCGTATATGTGGGCATCAGATGTCAGGGAGATGTGAAATGGATCGGAAAAGTCTTGTTTGTTGATATTGAGTGGATCATATGCCCAGATTTGTTTGCCATCCTGAGTATTGAAAACATAGAGAGTGTTATCGGGCATCGTTGGTTGTAAGTAGAGCATGCCTGATTGAAGAAGGATGTTACGGAATTGAAACGCAGTAGATGCTGATGCTGGCTGATACCAAATTAATGCTTGTTTTGTTAAATCAAAAGCAGCAGCACCGTAGTCAGTTCCCATATACAAAACAGAGTTGCTTACAAGTGTCGAATCTATTTGATTATCTGTC
>DASSXK010000088.1:0-6025 GCA_035703945.1 Ktedonobacteraceae bacterium
CGATCAGAAGCGCTAACCAGCCTTGTCGTACGAAGCGGGTTAGCAGATTTCTTGTGGTATTGCGCCTGGGTGGGTCCGTTGTTCCTGGTAACTCGATCTCAGTTTCCAGGGTTCCACTTGAGGAATGCTTGGTATCCATAATAGCCGTCCCTCGATTTCTTGAGCCTATATCATTACCTAAAGAGCTTGCCATTGAATGTCTGAGATTAAACGCGGCGTAGCGCCGCCCGTCCCAGCAGTCCCTGGGGGCGGAGAAGCAGGATCAGGACAAAGCCTCCAAAGATCAAGGCTTCACGAATGCCAGGATCGCCGATATTCAGCACTCCCAACGTGTGTCCTGCGAGCAGATGAGCCAGCAGATTATCCGCGACCCCGATCACAATCCCTCCTACCAGCGCCCCTGGTAGACTCTCCAGACCGCCCAACACAGCTCCCACCAGGGCCAATAGGAGCACCGGGTCCATAAACTGAACATCGATAATATTTTTCTCGCTGGCGAAAAGAATGCCCGCCAGAGCTGCAATCAGCGCACTTAAGGCCCAGACCAGGAGAAAGATCCGGCTTACAGGAATGCCCACAAGGCGGGCCGCTGGCTGTCCATCCGCCGTGGCCCGCATCGCGATCCCTACCCTTGTGCGATTGAGAAATAGATTGAGTGCGATCATCAGCAGAGCCGTGAACGCGATCACGATCAGGTCAATCAGTGAAATATAGATGCCGCCGATATTTAGGGAATGGCCCTCAAAGGGTGTCGAGAAGTGGGCCTCTGAACTCAACTGCGGCCAGACCTGTTGGGCCAGTGTTTCCAGCACCAGCGCCAGCGCCAGCGTGCCAATCGCTTGCGTGAAGACGGGCGCACCCAGCAGAGGATGCGCGAAGACCCGCTCCAGCACGACCCCGAAGAGCAGCGCAAAAAGCAAGCTTAGCATGAGGGCCAGCCAGAAGTTCAACTGCCAGCTCGCCAGTAACATATACATGAAGCAAGCGCTGACGGCCGCCATCGCCCCATAGGCAAAGTTGAGCACTCCCGTCGTACGATAGACAAGCGTGATTCCAAGCGCGAGCAGACCGTAGAGACTGCCGGTAATCAGGCCCGAGATAATGACCTGTAGCAAAGCCAGCATAGCTTTTCTCTCCTGTATGCCGATCAGGCAATCAGTCCAGGTTGCCTTGTATTCTCAAATATGACAAGTGATTCATGTTTTTCTTATGATGCCATGCCAGAGGCTTTTCTGTCAATAGCTAATGTGGCTTGACAGGGTTACTTTTATCTGTTATATGATTAGTGACTCATTTGTCATATTTGGATTGTAAGGGTTCACTCGAAAAACATAAACGTGTATCTTGCGGGAACCACAAAGGATGTGGTTCTTTGCAGAAGAGGAGTGACAGGATATGGGACTCTTCAGAGGACTTTCGGCGTTGTGGCGGCGCGGTCTTCCCGGAGCTATACTGGTGGCTTTGTTGATGTTAAGCGCCTGTAGCACTAACAGTGGAACGGGTGGAGCAGGCACACAATCGAGTGTGCCAGGTGTTACAAATGACACGATCACGATCGGGGCGGTCCTGGATACAACGGGACCGATCAAGGTGATTTGCGCCCCGATTCTGGCGGGCGATCAACTCTATTTTGATAAAATTAATGCGGCCGGTGGAATTCATGGACGCAAGGTCAAACTGGTGCAGGTGAGCGACAATGGCGATCCTACCAAGACCAAAGACGCTGTTCGCCAGCTTGTTGAGCAGGATAACGTCTTCTCGATCTTCCAGGTTTGTGGCTCGGGAGCTGCGAACGTGGCTGAGGGCTACACGGGTCCAAAAGGTATTCCGTTGGTTGATCCGATAGGTGGTGGGGCGAAATTCGCGGATGCCCAGGGTAAAGCCCTGCCATGGGTTTGGATGACACAGCCAAACTACGGGGACGAAGGGAAAGTCATAGGTAAGTATGCAGCCACAACGATCAAGGCCAAAAACGTCGCATTGCTGTACGAAGATGACGTTCTTGGCCTGCAACAAAAGGCAACCCTGAGTGCCTCACTCCAGCAAAATGGCAGCACGCTTGTTGCTTCAGAGGGCTATAAGGCCACCCAGACGGACTTTAGCTCGACGGTCCAGACCCTGAAGGCTGCCAATCCTGATTTGATTGTCCTGAATGGTCTGCCCGGTCCAACTGCCAAGTTTGTCGCCACGGCAACCCAGCAGGGTTATCGTCCACACCTGGGCTATCTTGCCAACTATCCAATGGCGGATAACTCCTGGCCAAAGGTGCTGGGTCCGGCTGCTGAGGGGATCTACATTAGTGGCTATACCAGCTCAGATACCCCCGTTGCCAAAGAATACTTGCAGGCCACGGCCAGCGACCCAATCTTCAGTGCCTATAAGTTCTATGGCTACTTTAATGCCAAGCTTTTCTCGGATGCCCTCGATAAAGCCGGTCAGAATCTGACGCGTGATAGTCTGCAAACGGCCCTCAACACAGGCTTTGTCAACTACGACACAGGTTTTGGTCCGACGATTACCTGGTCCGCCGACAAACATGGTGGCGTCAGCAACTTTATGTTCTTCCAGGTGAAGAACGGCAAGCTCACGCCCGTCAGTAGCTTTATGAGCGCCTCCTAGCACTCTAAGTAACTGAAAACTGACCCCTGAAGTACCGCCTTCAGGGGTCATTCTGTTTGTTTTCGTCGAATCTCTGCCTTTTCCCGGACCAACCGAAGAGAGCGCAGGCAGAGGCTATCCATCCGAGCTGCCTTGGTTGGCAAGGGCTTGAATGCGTTGGGTGAATTCTGGAAGGTTGATCGTGGTTCGGGTCAGGCGAGATTCTTCGGCGGCGAAGGCCATCAGATGGCTCTGCACTGACTTGCCAACGGCGGTCTCGCTCTGGTTGCCGCTGGCAGGGAAGTGCTGGACCAGATGGATGAAATTGCGCATGATCCCGTAATCGCCCCCACCATGTCCGCCCTGGTTGTTCATATGTGTCAGGTCCAGGTGTTTGATTGCACCCGTCGTGAAGTCCCGGATCTCGATCTCATTGTGCTGATCGTCCACTATGCCCCTCAGCTCGGCCTTTGTACCCATCAGTTTAAGCGAGCGGCCGACATCGCTGGTAAAGGCCGACATTGTGAAGGCGGCCGTGACCTCGTTGGCAAATTCCATGTTCACGACCTGGTGATCGACGACGTCGTTATCGCAGTGGTAGACGCAGCGGCCATAGGGGCCGACCTCCAGCACCTTCACCAGCGCCGGCAGGCTGGTATCTTCGCTGATGACAGAGATGGGCCAGCCAGTTTTGCCTGTCAGATATATTTTCGGGGCGTAATACTGGCAGCTTGCCTCGGCAGGGCAGCCATCCAGGCAGCGGTTGGGGGCCCCGGAGGGAGCATTGGCGGCTGTGAAGTGCGTAAGTGATCCAAAGGATGACAGGTTCAGGCAGTCCGCGCCCGCCAGCCAGTGTAAAATATCCATGTCGTGGCAGGACTTGGCGAGAATCATCGGACTCGACTCGCGTAGATTGCGCCAGTTGCCGCGTACAAAGCTGTGGGCATAGTGCCAGAATGCCACGTTCTCATTATGTTGGATCGAGATCAGCCGTCCCAGGGCTCCCTCTGTGACCAGTTGCTTAATAGTCGAGAAAAAGCTCGTGTAGCGCAGCACGTGGCAGATCGAAAAGATGCGCTCGACCTGCTCGGCCCGCTGACCCATTTTCAGACATTCCCTGGGATCGGGCGACATCGGTTTTTCCAGCAGCACATGGTAGCCAGTTCCTAGCGCGGCCATACTCGGCTCAAAATGCTGGCGATCTTGTGTGCAGACCAGTGCCGCGTCGGCCAGTGGGGGTTTGTCCAGTAGTTCTTGCCAGCTTGCGAAGCAACTTTCCTCGGACAGATTATGGCGCAGGCGAAAACGCTCGCGACGAGCGGGATTGGGTTCGGCGACCGCGACGATCCTGGCCTCGTGAGGATGCTCCGAGACATAATCCGCGTATCCTGTTCCACGCTGCCCTGCACCGATTACGGCAATTGTCACCTGCTTCATATGTTTGGTCGATCCTTTCCAGGGAAGCCATATTGTGGGTTATCTATGCTTGCTTCATCTATCTCAGCCAGCCTCCAGCGTGGGCTGTTCACTTTCTTATTCAACTATAACATGCTCCCTCGCAATTCTGATCTCTGATTAGCAGCGTTGAGACCCTGACTTTGTTCTTTGTAGAAGATGTTGTGAGCTTTTTCTTGCTTCCTGGTCTTTTTTATCCGGTGTGATTCTTCCAATGTCTTGTTCACATGTAAAGAGAATAAAAATGTTTTCTGCATTTAACTGCTCATTTATAATGACATCTACGCTAACCAAAATAGAACAATTTTATCTACCAAAATTAAGCTATAAGTTTGACAGGAGGCTTTCAGGCGTTCTACACTGAAAGCAGCAAGGAACCGCTTTTTTGTTGCTTCGTGAAAGGAATAATAGTGAACCTCTTTCGTCGATTATTTGGCCGTCGTAAAACGCCGGCTCCACCTGTGGCTGTCCCTGTTGCCCCGGTTGCTGTCCCGACCCTGCCCTCTTTAGAGGTCGAGCGTCGGCACCTGGATGGGCATTATCTCTTGCCAAAGGATCTGGATGAGACCAATCGTTTAAATTTTCAGCATTTTGCCTTGCGTAGTGCAATCGAGGTAAACTATCTTGCCCCGATTGCCAATCCCAGGGAGATTTTGGATGTTGGAACGGGCTCGGCTATCTGGAGCCACGAACTGGCACAGGAGTTTCCCTCGGCCAACGTGATCGGGTTGGATCTGGAGGAAGGGAAGGGTGTGGCTGCAAGCCCTCCCAATTTTGAGTTTGTGCAGGGAAATCTGCTCGAAGGCCTGCCATTCGAGGATAACCGCTTTGATTTTGTCCATCAACGCCTCTTGATTGGGGCGCTGCCCGCCTCTGCCTGGCCCCTGGTGATTAAGGATCTTGCGCGTGTGACGTGTCCTGGTGGTTGGGTGGAACTGGTCGAATCGGATGGTGACGGTTTTAAGCCGGCTGGACCCGCGACCGAAAAGATAACTCAAGGCGTCATTCAAATCGCTGCCCGCATGGGAATTGATACCCGCATCACTGCAACGCTTGCTACCCTTATGAAAGATGCTGGCCTGGTAAATGTTCAGTCCCGGATTCTGCGTATGCCCGTTGGAGATTGGGGCGGCCGGCTTGGTAGCCTGATGAAAACCGATATGGCAGCGATCGAGATGTCCTTCAAGGATGGATTTCTTAAGCTGCTGAACTATACTCCCCAGGAATTTGATGCCCTGCTTGAAGCAGTCAAGCAAGAGTGGGAGACATATCATTCCTCCTATATCTTTTACTTTTATTTTGGCCAGAAGCCCAGATAATAGCTGGTTTATTTGAATGTAGCGGCTGCCGTATCCCTTATCTATTTCTTGTAAACCAGAACTTTGATCGGGATGTGTGATAGTGCGGATCTGAAAGAGGTGGGTAAACGTTAGCTGCTGCCGGTTAGCTGGTTTATGGGATTTGAAGGGGCACCTGCAAACTATGTCCTTTGCAGGTGCCCCTTTTTGTTTGTCGTGACCATTTATTAGATGTAGTCTTCTCGTCGCAGGATACCATTGGCTTGTTCGCCGCTGAGCAACGGTCTGATATTCTTTGCGGCGTCGCGTGTTGCGGATACGATGATGTCAGGTATGATCGAGGAATTATGTGGGGAGCCAAGCACATTCGGAAGATCGAAGAAGGGATAATTGGTGTGGAAGTTTTGCCCGCCCCTTGGTTCTTCCCACCAGGTATCAATCCCGGCATAAAAGTCCGGATGGCTTTTCAGATGGTTGTAGAGAGCCTCTTCATCAATAATTTGGCCGCGTGCAACGTTCACCAGGATGCTGTCGGGCTTCATCCATTCCAACTGTTCCTTGCCGATCAGCCCGCGTGTCTCTTTTGTAAGAGGCAGCGAGAGCACCACGACATCGCTGGCGCGTAGCACTTTTTCCAGATCCTTAAGTGTCCCAAGAAAGTCTGCCGGCTCGGA
>DASSXK010000248.1:0-6607 GCA_035703945.1 Ktedonobacteraceae bacterium
TGTTGGACCTCATGTTCCTCACCGTGTTTGAGTCGCCTGATGCTCTGAAAGCGTGATTCTAAGATGCAGCATTGATACCGAACTATCAGTGCTGCACCTTAGAGTGTAGGGGAGTGTTTTCAGCGTAAAGTGGCACTGCTTGCAAAGCATACTAGAGGGGAATGTAGAACCTGCTCCATCCTGGTGAGCTTTCCTCCCAAAGATAATTTTCCACCTTTTCGAAAGTGTGGCAACGGGGTTGCAAGGGGCGAAGCTCCTTGACTGGGGTGCGGGTCTGGGGCCCGCCTCTTCCTCTCTGCCTCGCCGCCACAGGCGGCATCTTCGCAATGAAGAATGAAGATGGATAGAGCATAAAGAGCGCCTGGTAGCTCCTTCTTTTTGCGAAGGATACCATTTGAAGAAGAGATAAAAACAATGCGAAAAAGTAGATCAAAAATAGCGTTCTCCTGGCGAACTTTGGCGATGCTGGTGTTGGTTGCACTCAGTGTTCAGGGGTGTTTGGGACTTGGCGGTGGTAATGGCTCCCCAAAGGGAAATTTCAAGAGCTTAGGTGGCTCATCTAATTTGCAAGTGAACAGCGATACAAGCTTTGATGGCTCTATCTATTTTACCAATAACCATAATCTTTTTATGATCGATGGTAAGGGTAATTCGAAGCAATTGAGCTCTGGCGTTACTGTACAGGACCCTGCCCTGTCCCCAAATGGTAAATTGCTGGCCTTTGTGATTCGCTACAAGAACTATTCTGATTTGATGATGATGCCTACATCCGGCGGTTGGAATTCTCGCAAGACAATTTTATCTGGCAAAGGTAAGTTTACTGATCTTTCGAATAATTCGTTCTACTGGTTTGCGCAGCCGTCCTGGGCCCCTGATAATGAGCATCTCCTCTTCGCAAGCGATCTACAGAAGGAATATTACTGGAATCGGAATCCTAGTTATAATGATTCGGGAGCATTTCCGGATGCGCCATTCCTCGATTTGCAGATTTTTGATATCTCCATCAAGAATATCCCGACCATTGCATCAGAGGCCACGATGCAAAATGAGCCAGGAGCCTACACAAATCCGGCCTATGCCCAAAATTATGCGGTTGCCTATGCTACCTATGGTTATGGGGGAGATCTGAATCCACAGTTTCGCCCCGGCTCGTCCAAAGAGTTTATTTTTACTCATTACCAGTATGATGCCTCGACGGGCACGAAACAACAGATTCAGATTGCTATGGGGAATACCGAAGCCATCAGCAAATCTGATACTTCAACCTATAATCCTAATCCAAAGGGGGATATGCAGACGGGGGATCAGCCAGCCGTGGCACTTTCGGGTACTGCGAAAATGAATTTGATGCCATCCTTTTCGCCAGATGGTAGCGCAATCGCCTTTATACAGCGTGACCCGAATGGTGTTGATAGCCATCTGAATATCATGTCGTCTCCGCCTTCGGGGGTGACAAATGGTAATTTTCATGATGCAAGCATGAAGAGTGCCGCGATCGCGCCCTATAACAAAACCTCGGTCTCGCTTTTGACCCAGCAGTTCATCAGCCAGCCTGTCTGGTCGCCCGATGGGAAGCAGATTGCTTACCTGTCCTATGCCAATGAAGCATTTGATATCTGGATCGTGAATGTAAAGCTTAACCCGAAATCGGGGAGATATGAAAAAGTTGGGGACCCGATGCAGGTGACAAATGGTGGGGTCGATGGTGATAATCGGCTCGTCTGGTCACGGTAACAAGCGCATCTGTAGTCAATTCACGCTGAATAGCCTATTCAAGTGGATTCTAGACGCCCAAATGCTTTGATGGTATACTAGCCGTTGATACCGAAAAAATGTAAAAATTTGACTGGAATTGCACTTAAAGATAATTCCCAGGTTGCATGAGGTAAGACGTTGAATCAATTTGAAGGAATGCTCATTGCAGGACGATACGAGATCCGTGAACATATTGCCACGGGTGGAATGGCAAGTGTCTTTAAAACCTGGGATCATCGGGTAGAGCGAATCGTCGCGATCAAAGTGCTGCGATCTCTCGATAAGAATGATCTTCGCGCTGTTGAGCGATTTCGCCGCGAAGCGCGGGCCGCTGCCGCACTTGCCCATCCGAATGCGGTCACTATTTATGACTTTGTTGAGGAAATGAACCAATATTTCCTGGTAATGGAGTATATTCACGGCCCAACTTTGAAGCAACTGATCGGCCAGCGTCGCCAGATTCCGGCGCGTGAGGCCCTGGATTTTGCATCTCAGGTCTGCTCTGTTCTACAGGTTGCGCATGCGCGTGGTTTTATCCATCGCGACATCAAACCGCAGAATATTATGTTGGCCTGGGGCGGATCTGCGGCTGGAGGAGGAGTGAGTGGAGGGGGTACCCTGGTAAAACTAACCGATTTTGGAATTGTGCGTGTCGCCGAAGATGCCGGGTTAACAAATAGCGGTATCGTGCTGGGAACAGCCGATTACCTCTCTCCCGAACAGGCTCGTGGCGAAACGCTGACGGCTTCTTCTGACCTGTATTCATTGGGTGTGGTGATGTTTGAGATGTTGACCGGTCGGCCGCCTTTTGTGGGCCCTACGGCGGTATCGATTGCGATGCAACATGCCTCGACAAATCCGCCACCGTTGCGCCAGTTTCTTCCAAATATCCCTGCGGCTGCTGAGCAGATTGTAATGCGGACGTTGGAAAAGGAACCTGAAGATCGTTTCGTTTCAGCCGCTGAGATGCAGCAGGCATTGCGACAATGCGCGAAAGAGCTGTCTATCGCGCCTCACCCGGCCCCAAGTTATTCTTTGCCGCCTGCTCAGGCCGGTGCGGCCCAACGTGGCTTCCCTCTACATTCGGGTGGAGGCCAGGGGCAGATCGGACAGTTTCCTCCCTCCGATTTTGGTCAGCGCTCGCTGTAACGTTTCTTCAACGTTAATAGATGAACGGGGCCATTTCATAACTTTTTTGAATGGAACTCTATACCAGGACGAGTAATATACTTACTCGTCCCATTTATGGAAAAAGATATGCAACGCACACAAATTTCAACAAGCAGTGCCCCGGCAGCCATTGGTCCCTATAGCCAGGCTATTCGTTGTGGGCAATTTGTCTATACCTCTGGTCAGATTCCTCTGGACCCCACTACGGGTGAGTTGATTGGTGAGGACGTGGAGACACAGACCCATCGCGTGTTACAGAACCTGCGCTCCTTGCTGACCAGCGCCAATTCTTCCCTCTCTCAAGTGGTGAAGACGACTGTTTTCCTGACCGATATGAGCAACTTTGCAGCGATGAATGCTATCTATGCCACTTATTTTACCGGTGTAACGCCTGCGCGTTCTACCGTTGCGGTCGTGGAGCTGCCTCGCAAAGCCCTGGTCGAGATTGAGTGTGTAGCTCTCGTTGAAGAATAATTTAGCGGGGGAATCGAAAGTGAATACAGCTTCGATCTGGCATATCACACTTGAACATCTGGATCATGTTGCGCTGGATACTCTCTCCAAAGCGTGGTTGCAAAAGGCTTTGCTGGCTGATATTTCTACCTCTGCCGCTCTTTCGCAGCCAGGAGATTCTGACCAGGATATGGGCCTCTCATTTGAACTACAGGTTGAGAATAGCCTTGCACGCGATGTTATCAGTACACGTTGGCGTCAGCCAATCGAAGAGGCGCTGGCGGATGTGACTGGTGAACCCGTGGTGCTGGCCGTAACGGTCGCTCCTGAACTTCCTGCCGAGGTTTTCCCTGAAGAAGAAGAGGGGCCGGAAGCCCTTCCAGCTTCTGCTATGCCTGAGTATTTCCCGGCCGAAGAGGAGCCAACCACCAACTACGCCTATTATGACGCTGTGCCTCGCTCTGGTATGCCAGCGGAGATTCCTCCTTCGAGTGGGTCGGGTAACTTTGATCCTCTGGATGAATGGGAAAACGAGCAGCGTGCCAATATTTTGATGCACAATCGCCTGAATCCACGTTATACCTTCGATGCCTTTATCGTCGGTAACAGCAATCGCCTGGCCCATGCCGCCTCGTTGGCGGTTGCGGAGGCCCCAGGTGAGTCCTACAACCCACTCTTTTTATATGGGGGCGTGGGACTTGGCAAAACTCACCTTCTACACGCGATTGGTCATCAGGGGGTGCTGACAGGCCTGGCCGTGCTCTACGTCTCCTCTGAGCAGTTTACCAACGAGATCATTAACGCGATCCGGTATCGTACAACTGAGGAGTTTCGGGCGAAATATCGCTCGGTAGATATTTTGCTGGTGGACGATATTCAGTTTATCGCGGGCAAAGAATCAACCGAGGAAGAGTTCTTCCATACCTTCAATAGTTTGCATGAGATGAGCAAGCAGATCGTGATCTGTAGCGACCGTCCGCCGAAGGCGATTCTGAGCCTGGAGGAGCGGTTGCGTTCGCGCTTTGAGTGGGGCCTGATCGCTGATATTCAAGCGCCGGACCTGGAGACGAGGATGGCGATTCTGCGTGTCAAGGCTGATCTGCTGAACTACGAGATTCCCGATGACATCATTGCCTACCTTGCCAGTCGCGTACAGACGAACATTCGTGAGCTTGAGGGCTGTCTGAATCGTTTGATGGCCTACCAACAACTGCATCACACCGATCTGACAATGGAGGTGGCGCGGGCCGCGATGTCCTCGCTGGGGAACGATACCCGCGAACCAAATCTCACAAGCAGACAGATTGCGCAGGCGGTGGCGGAATATTATCGGATCTCGCTGGAGTCGATGTGTGGCAAGCAGCGAGATAAACATATTGTGATGCCTCGGCAGGTTGCGATGTATTTGATCCGGCAGGTCACGCAGGATTCCTTATTGGAGATTGGACAGTTATTTGGGGGGCGTGACCATAGCACTGTCTTGCATGCCTGTGAGAAGATAGATCGGACGCTGAATATTAATCCAACGTTGAGGCGTGAAGTGGTGGCGATTCGTGAACAACTTTTACGTGCATAACTGCGCTTGCAGATGTAGTGAACATGCGGAGAGACTTCGAGCCGCTTCAGGCTCTAAGCCGCTCCGTCCTTTGGAGTAACATGGCATCACAATTACCGTATTCAACCTATCTGATTGACCTGGATGGGGTCGTGTATCGTGGCAACGAGCTGATACCGGGCGCAAAAGAATTTGTGGATTGGCTGGATGCGAACCACAAGAAATACCTCTTTCTGACGAATAATTCTTTTGCTACTCTCCCCCAAATTATTGCTAAGCTGGAACATCTGGGAATTTCCACCAAACCCGAACATATGATGAGCGCCGGACAGGCTGCGATCCAACACATCGAGCGCGCCCGGCCAGGTGGCACCGTCTATGTCGTTGGCGAAGAGTCGCTGATCGAACTGGTGCGGGAGCATAATCTTCAGGTTGTCAGCCCGGAGACGATCGAGGCCGATGCGGTGCTGGTGGGTCTGGATAGAGACTTCAACTATCTGAAGTTGACCAACGCCGTTGAGATCATCCGCAATGGCGGAATGTTTGTGGCGATCAATCGTGATCCCTTGTTGCCAATTGTGGGTGGGCTGATTCCCGGCTGCGGCGCGATGGTTGCGGCAATCGAAGCGGCTTCGGGCATAACCCCAGAGGTTGTGGGGAAACCGGAACCTTTGCTGTTGCAGGAGGCGATGGTTCTCTTGCAGAGCACTCCCGAAGAGACCGTCATGGTCGGGGATGGTCTGGATGTTGATATTCTGGCGGGCAAATCGGCGGGAACCCATACCTTGTTTGTACTTTCGGGTCGCAATCAACAGGACGACATTGAGAAGCTGGCAATCTACCCCGACCATACCTATAAAGACCTGGCCGAAGTGCTAACGGTCCTGAAGAGTGAGCAAGAGCAAGCTCAGGCTTAGCCTGGTTGTGCTTTGCAAGAAAATTGGATAAAGCTCGCGAGACACAATGTGTTGCATCTGCACACCGATTGTCTTGCGGGTTCTTTTATATTTGTCGTTAAACGTTCCGAAAATCTAAAAGATTTGCCGACCAATTTATGTGAAATCAACTTCTATAGAATCTCCTCTTGCTATTGAAAGACCCTTCCCAACGGCGCTCGCGCCTCCTCCCATCATCAACGTGGGGACAGACTTGTTGTGGTAAAATAACGTTGATATTTTAAGAGAAGGAACATTTAGATTGTGAGAGAAAAACCATCTGAAAATCCAGTCCTCATCATTGTTTCGGGCCTTCCAGGGGCAGGAAAATCAACCTTGGGACAACGTCTGGCAGACCAATTTCTGTTGCCTCTCGTCCAAAAAGATATGATCAAGGAAACCTTATGTGACATCCTGGGATGTACGACGCTCTCTCAATCTCAACTTTATGGGCGTGCCAGTATGGCTCTGCTCTATCAATTTGCTGAGGTCATCCTTAAGCGAGGCCAAACATGTGTGATTGAAAGTGTCTTTCATCCCTCTGTCTCTATGCCGGATCTGCTCAAACTGCAACAACGTTGCCCTTTTATTCCCCTCCAAATCTATTGTCGAGCAGAGAGAGCGGTCCTTACTGAACGCGTGAAGCAGCGTTGGGAATCAGGGCAACGTCATCCCGGACATATGGAGCATCTGAGAGATCTCCCCATCTCGCCAGACTATTTACGCCCTATGCCACTTG
>DASSXK010000710.1:0-5685 GCA_035703945.1 Ktedonobacteraceae bacterium
GAAGAAGCCGATCGTCTTTTGACGAGCGCAATGGCGATTGCGGAGGAAGCTGGCTGCGAAGCGGTAGCGGAAGTAGTACAGGCTCGCGACGCGGGCCCCGCAGTGGTTGACGAAGCAAAGGATCACAATTGTTCTTTAATTATGCTTGGCCTGGTACGCGATACACATAAAGCACATACCGATCTAAGCCGAACAGTTGGCTATGTACTTGCTAATGCTCCTTGCCGAGTATGGGTCATACAGGACCCCGTGACACACGAAACCAGTAATTAGCACCAAATGTTACTCTAATTACATTCGCAAAAGTAGATATATACCAACCAGACTGCGATTCAGCCAGTGAAGTCCATCGATTGAATCGCAGACCTGTTAGTATTTTTTTCTTTTCTTCAGTATTCCGCTCCAAATTCAACGCCTTTATGTGTTATATTTAACATATACCCCTGTAACGTAGTTGTGTTGGTCTCTACTCTGCTTGCCCTCAGTTTCTTAATAAAGGGGGATTCAAATGACATTCGATCCCAATGCCACGGGCTCTCCGGCCCGCACACATCGAGATTACTATAAAGCGTTGTACCAGGCTACGCTAACAATCTCGTCTAGCCTGGAACTGGATCAGGTCTTACAAAGTGTTGTCAGTAGTATCACCGAAGTGATGGAAACGAAAGCCTGTTCCTTACGTTTATTCGAGCGATCTTCGGGTCTTCTGCACCTGGGAGCCGTCCATGGGCTGAGCGAAGACTATTTGACTAAAGGCCCAATCGAGGTTTCTCACAGTCCAATTGATGTGGAAGTTTTAAGTGGAAAACCAGTATACATTCAGGATGTACGTTCGGATGACCGCTTCCAATACCCGCAAGCAGCGAAGCACGAAGGGATTATCTCCGTGCTCTGCGTGCCGTTGGAGGTCCGTGGGGAGGCTATTGGCGTGATGCGTGTCTACACTAATACGCCAACCACCTTCCACGATGATGATATCCAGTTCCTGTCAGTTCTGGCAAGCCTTTCAGCGCTGGCAATCGAAAATGCTCGCCTGTATGAAAGCGTCAAACGCTCCTATGAGGGCGTTATCGATGCGCTCTGGGGAACAACTATTCGCTAAACTTTTCCCCGCAAGGAATGAAGACGCGTATTCGTCAAATAGGGCGAGCTAAACGTCGTGAGATCACCAGCCTGCTTACCAGGTACAGGAAACAGGCGTGCTGACAAGGGTTTGTTCCAGCGAACAGCCAGGGTCGCCACATCTAACAACAATGCTGCAATCTCGGAGGCAGGTGTGTCTCCGGGAAGCGGCACTGTATCCAGGCCGGTCCCACAAACCATTGAGTACAACAATAACTGATGAACGTTAACCTGGCCCTCTTCCCAGCGTTTTCCCAGCACAGCATCCTCCAGCACGGGCAGCATCAGCCCACAATAGCCGCAGGTCGGCAGATCGGTACTTTTTAAAGCGGCGGTCAAAGCCGAGGCCGCAGCCAGTGTTCCAGGCGAGCCAATCGGCCCGAAGCCACACAGTTCGAGGGCTGTAGTAATACCAGCCTCCCCCATTGGAGCAGGCGATAGATCAATCCCTCCAAACGCAAGCTGCTGCTCAGCGGCAAAGGCTTGCGCTTCAGCGATAATTGGCAGGGCCTCCTCAATCAAGGCCACACGTAGCCAGGATGTCACTTGCTCCAGATCCAGTTGCTCGCCAGGCAACTTTTGATGAGCAAGCAAGGTCTGTTCAACCAGTGGTGCTCCCTGTAGGCCCAAAGAAATACTGCTGGGGCCAGCATGGTAAGCAGCAGGAAAAAACGGCGTTCCCGGCGGCACACAGGCCAGAATCGCAAAGCGAAAATTGCCAAATCCTTCCGGCGTTTCCCGGGCCAGTTGCTGCATAACTTTAGCTGCCGGCAGGGCGGCCTCAAATCTCAGGCCGTCTTCAGCCGTTGCCAACTGCACTGTGGCATTCAAGGAGCCGGTGCGGCCAATGATCTCCGCCAGTTCTTCGATCCGCGCCAGGGGAAAATCGCTGCGTGCAGCCTGCATTGGACCAAGCGAGCAGAATTCAAGACCGAACTCTGTCAGCCAATCTTGCAGCTTCAGGCAATATTGAAGAATCCGGGCCGCTGACCAATCGGAGAGGTCATCATAAAGCGGACGGGTTGAGAGTCGCAAGGTCTGGACCTCATATCCCGCCCTTTGATAGCGTAGACGGGCGGCCTCCAATATTCTGGCAACTTGCTGAATCGTTTCCGCCGTCAATGGATGTGGGTCGGCAAGACCCAGAGTAATTGTTCTGATTGGTGAAACTGGCATAAAACCTCTCTTTTCTAGACTTCCCTCGCCCACAATTAAGGCGCTGGCTGCAAGATACAATACAACTTCCACTTATACACAAGAGCAAAAGAATATGCAAAGTGAGCGCCTGGCACGTTTTCTAGCAAAGCAGGCAGACCGTATTGCTGAGTGAAGATCCAGGGAATTACTATTACAGCTACTTGACGAAAGGAACAGCATCGCATACAGTGAAGAGACTGATTCCATTTCAGCAGGCAGGAGCAAAACAGTATTATGACAACATCCCCCAGGCCCGCACGGGACGAAATTCGACAAGGCTGTTTTCTCTGTACGCTGGACCGCCAACACTGCACAGAAATGCAGATCGAAGGAAAAATCCTGGCCGCCTATGAACATGTCACAAACGGCGAGAACCTACCCTTCGTGACACTTGATACCGGCACCGCCCTGATCTCACTTGCGCTTAACCGTTATTATCGCAGCCTGATTCAAGATCTCCGTGAAGTTGGCAAAGCCATGCGGGGCTTGAAATTGCGTGTCTATCATCTGTATGCCCCAAATAGTATCACAACCTATAAAGGTCGCACACTCTATCATTATCAGGCAAATACGTACACATTAGCAGTGCTTGAGCCAGATACACTCCTCAATATCACCGATCTCAACCATGCTGAATATTGCGCCCGCCAGTATCTCTTAAATCGCCTCTTCCCCTCACCTGTTTCCAGCACAGCAATGCGAGGAAACCTGGTTCATGCCAGTTTTAAAGAGCTGCTCAAGGAACACGACCGGGGCGAACTGATGACGGGACATAGCGAACACGCTCGTGAAACGCCACTCGCCACACTACAGCGCCACAGCGAGCAGGCCCTGGAAAGAGCCTCAATCGACCTGGCGCTGGCAAAAATCCCAGCCGAGGAAATGAGGCTGGAGGTCGCGCCCCACCTGGAAAGTCTGGCAAACTGGTATCTGAAGGAGCGATCGACGCTCTGGGATAATCCAGCCTCGTCACTTGAATCGAGCGACACGCCGCAGGAACAGCCCACCAGCGGCAACCAGGTGCGGGCCGAAACATTCTTGCTTGCGCCTGAACTGGGGTTGCGCGGTCGCCTCGACCTGCTCTGGCAGCAGATGGGACGGCAACGCCTGCTGGAACTAAAAACCGGCGGGGCAAACGGTCAGCTTCCAAAATCCAACCACCGCTGGCAGGTCTTCGGCTACCATGCCCTGCTAACAGCCCGGCGTGACAGCCGAATGCGCTACGCCCTGGCGACTCTGCTCTATAGTGGCACACCGGGCGAGGCTCAAGCCTTTGGTATTCCTTTTACGGTCCGAGAATTGCAGCGCGTCAACGAGACCCGCAATCGCCTGGCCCTGATGCACATTATCGGCACGCCTCCCGCTCCTCCGGGTCCTAATCGCTGCACACGCTGCTCAATGCTGGCACAGTGCACACAGATCTCAACGCTGCTGGATTGGCAGCCCCCCGTTCCAGACCTGGAAGCCCTGTCTGAAGAAGAGATCGCCGCCAGCCAGATTCCCGTGAGCGCCGAAGATCGAGAGTTTTTCAAAACCTACTATACGCTTCTTCAAATGGAGCAACTTGAGGCCGAGCAGCAACAGGCTTTGCTCTGGCAAACGAGTGTGGAGGAGCGAATTGCCCGAGGCAGCGCCATCAGCGACCTGCAATTGCTGGGGAAGCCAGAGCCAACGGGACAGGGAGAATGGTTGCAGACCTTCCGCTGCATCAATACCTCAGAGTTGCGCGAGGGTGATGAAGTGTTGCTCAGCGATGGTAATCCGGTCAATGGGCAGGTCGTAACTGGCACGATTGTCAGTATCAGTGCCGAACAGGTGACGATCTGGAGTCCCGAACTCATCAGCAATCCCAACCTGATCGACCGCTATGGCACAGACATTGTGCATGTGCGCACGCTCCAGAATCTGATTCGCTGGCTGCAAGTCTCCCCACGCCTGCGGGGCCTGGTCGCGGGAACCATCCAGCCGCGCTTCAGCTATAAGCAGGTTGCCGCCAGAACGGACTTCAACAGCGAACAAAACCTGGCAGTTGCCCGGGCGCTTCAGATGCAGGACTATCTGCTGGTACACGGACCGCCAGGAACAGGCAAAACCAGCGTGATCGCCGAAATCGTCAAACGCCTCTGCGCTCAGGGCAAACGTGTTATGCTCGCCGCCTTTACCAATCAGGCGGTAGATAACCTATTGAAACGTCTGGATAAAGATGGTTTTCACGATTATATCCGGCTGGGGCACCAACGCAGCGTAGACCCGGCGATCCGCTCGCATCTTTTAAGCGAGCAGCTTATCACGCAACCAGGCAGCAACATACACGCTCTTCTGGGCAAGATGCCAGTTGTGGGATCAACGACGGCAACCTGGTCCTCCGAAAAATATACGCCCCTGGTAGACAACGGAGTGCTTGAGAGCCGCAGCGATGCAACATTACACTTCGATGTCGTGATCTTAGACGAGGCAGGTCAGCTCACAATTCCAGCGATTCTAGGTACGCTGCGCTTCGCGAAAAGCTTTATCCTGGTTGGCGATGAAAAGCAACTTCCACCACTGGTCCTGAGCAAGCAGGCGGCTGAAAAGGGCTTAGCCAGCTCGCTCTTTACGCACCTACAAAAAGCCACCTCAACGGGCGAGGCCATAGAGGGCGCGGACCCCCAGGAGAGCCAGGCCAGTGTCCAGTTGCGTGTGCAGTACCGCATGAACAAGTGGATCTCGTATTTCGCCTCGAAGGTCTTCTACGAAGGACAACTGGAACCAGCCGAAGTAATCGCCTTGAGAATGTTGACGCTACCCACGCGTCCAACCCCTGCTGAAATCGTGCTGGAGCAGCCAGCAATTACACGGGCGGTCCAGCCACGGATGCCACTGGTCTTTCTCAATGTGACGCCGCCCGGCAACCTGATAGAAAGCGAACAAATAAAGATCAGCAACACCGAGGCGAGTGCTGTCCGCGAGATGGTGGCGGCCCTGCTCAGGCGCGGAATCGCCGAAAAGGAGATCGGGATTATCGCCCCCTATCGCGCCCAGGTTGCGAATCTGCGCCGCCATCTCTTCAGCGACGCCCCACAGATCGGCTGGAAAGCCCTGCCCTTTGACACGGCCCTCAGCATCGATACCGTCGATCGCTTCCAGGGTGGTGAGCGGCCCGTAATTATCATGTCCTTTGCCACCAGCAGCGTCCCATCCGCCGAAAGTCCCCTGCGCGATTTCCTGACCAATCCCAACCGCTTAAATGTCGCCTTAACGCGTGCCCAGAGCAAACTGATTCTGGTAGGGACACGTTCAGCCCTGGGAGAGCTTCCCTACTTTAAACGCCTGATCACCTATTGTGATGGACTCAAAGCCATGCTGGACTACACACCCACGCCGCAA
>DASSXK010000309.1:0-3417 GCA_035703945.1 Ktedonobacteraceae bacterium
CGCCGAGACTTGTTACCAGCCGGGCGACGCCATTGACCGCGCCATCCACGATGTAGGTATCGAAAGCCTGTGCAATATGCGCAATACCAAACACCACATACTTCACAAACAGACTGTACAGATCATCGATGTAGTACTTATGCAGCAGCAGTCGATGCAAGAAGCTCAGAACTGCATTGTTTTCCACAAAGCTTTGAATCTTCACCATCTCAACCCGGGCATAAATTGCGTAAGCTATTCCCAACCCAATCAACGCGACAACAACGCCAATCCAGGTCAAAGGATCGGTCATAATCGTCCCGAAAATCAGGGAAGGCGATTTGGGATCAAGATACTTGAAGAAACCAAACCAGTAGCCACCCACGATCGAAGCGAAACCCAACAGTATCAGCGGAATCGTCATCGTGCGCGGTGACTCGTGAGGAGTCCCGGTACCACGATAAATATCCGCATTCCCCCAGAGACCACCACGGCTGCCACCTTTACCGCCAAAGGCCAGAATATAGGCCCGGAACATATAGAAGGCAGTCAAGCCGGCCGTGAATAAGGTGATCGCGTAGATCGCGTAATCCTTATTCTCAAAGGCCAGGCCGATAATTGTGTCTTTAGAGTAGAAGCCAGACAGGAACGGGAAACCTGAGATTGCCAGTGTCGCAATCAACCAGGTCAATGCCGTGATCGGCATAAACTTCGCCAGGCCGCCCATCAGGCGCATATCCTGAACTTCGCGGTGCATCGCGTGGTGCAGGCTGTGCAACACGGCACCAGCACCCAGGAAGAGCAGGGCTTTAAAGAAGGCATGTGTGAACAGGTGGAACATACCAGGGCCAGCCGCATAGTCCGTTGCACCAGCCACACCGAGACCGACAAACATATATCCAAGCTGGCTGATCGTCGAGAAGGCCAGCACCCGCTTGAAGTCCGTCTGAACCAGCGCGATTGTCGCGGCGAAGAGGGCCGTGATCGCACCAACCCAGGCAACCGTCTGAAGCGCAGCAGGATTGGCGGCGGCGAACAGCGGCAGGGTACGAGCAACCATATACACACCGGCAGCAACCATTGTTGCGGCATGGATCAGGGCGCTAACAGGTGTCGGACCTTCCATTGCCGAAGGCAACCAGGTTTGCAGCGGCACCTGCGCGGATTTACCAATCGCGCCACAGAAGACCAGAATCATCGCCACTGTCAGGAGGTTTTTATCCATTGTCGCGACACCATGCTGCAAAGCGGCAAACTCAAATGTGCCGGTATTGGCGAACAGGATCATGATTCCCAGAATAAAACCAACGTCACCAATGCGGTTCATAATGAACGCCTGGATCGCGGCGCTGGCTGGCGCGGGACGATCCTCTTCAGGCTTGGCCCGTTTATTGATCCAGAAACCGATCAAGAGATAAGAGCTCAGACCCACCAGTTCCCAACCCGTAAAGATAACCAGGAAGTTCTGGGCAAAAACGATTACCAGCATCGAGAAAGTAAATAGCGAAAGGTATGCGTAAAAACGGGCATACCCCGCCGAATTGTCCATATATCCCTGGGAATAGAAGTGGACAAGGAAGGAGACGGTCGTAACCACAACCATCATCGCAATCGCCAGTTGGTCCACATGGAAAGCAATCGTATAGTTGATACTTCCAAAGGAAGCCCAGGCGTAGGAGAGCACTTCTGCACCGCCTGCGGGCAAAGCAGGACTGGCACCAGCAGAGGCAAAGAGCAGAACCCAGGAGTAGATAGCGGCAAAACCAATCACCACCAGGCCCACCCAGGCACTTGCTTTAGCTCCCAGTGTCAAACCAGGAACCTGCGGGTCTTCATCATCCTCAAGTCCATGATCAACTTCGTGATCGCCGTCCCCCGAAGCATGCTCATCGGAGTGGAGATCCGTACCATGTCCTCCATCTACAGCAACTACCGCTTTGGGGCGACTCAAGAGATCCCAAACACGCGTACCAAAGGTAATTACCACAAATGAGAAGAGTGGAGCAAGCAGGATGGTCCAGGAATATTGATATAAAGTTGGCACTTGCATACAATCACCACTTCATCATGTTGATTTCACCAACATCCACAGTACTGCGTTTGCGGTAGATCGAAATAATCATCGCAAGGGCTACGGCAGCCTCGGCTGCGGCCACAGTAATAATGAAGATGGCGAAAACTTGACCAGTCAAGTGTCCAGAATACGCCTTGACCTGGTTATAAAAAGAAAAAGCCACCATTGTGATATTGACAGCATTGAGCATAATCTCAATTCCCATCAAGATCGAAATGGCGTTTCGCTTGGCAAGCGCTCCGTACAGGCCAATGCAGAACAGGACTGCGCCCAGTACGAGATAATGCGTCAGAGTGACATTCATTTAGTCCTCCCGACCAATCACAATTGCGCCAATAATTGCCACTAATAAGACCAGAGACGCAATTTCAAATGGCAAAACATAACTATAAGTGATCGGGCTATACAGCAGTTCACCGATAGCAACAACATTTGTGATATTACCTGCTACCTGGCCGCTGCCATTGCCAGTATTTGCAATCAAGTGAGGGCTGTTAACGGTGGCAAAAACAATGCCAACGCCGACCAGCGCTGAGATCAAAGCACCGATCCACCACTGTTTCGTAGCCGGGTTGCTATCCTTCACCTGGTTGCCTGTGCGAGTAAGCATCAGGGCAAACAGAACCAGGATCGTGACCGCGCCTGCATATATCAGGATCTGCACAATTGCGATAAATTCAGCATTGAGTAACATATAAATGCCTGCGGCGGCCGCGAACACTAATACCAGTGACAAAGCACTGTGAACAATGTTCCGCAAAGCAACCACACACAAGGCTGAACCCACCAACACAACGGCAATGATCCAAAAAATGACGGTGGCTAAGTCCATAAAAAATACACCTCCGGGTCATTTTGGATGTTGAGAATCTGGATTTTATTCAGGCGAGAAGGCTTGTTCCTTCTGTCTCAAGCATCAGAGGAGAGCCCAGTTAGCGGTAACACCTCATCTCGCCCGAACAGGCATTACCACAATAAAAAGAAAAGAACGCAATTCTTATTGTACCACTAGTCAGGCCCACGGAAACCAATTACCGATAAACTTTTTGCTGAATTCCGCGTAGAGATGGGATATCTGCATCTTCCTGTAACTTTTTTGTCACATACCTACAACTACTATACAGGCATGGCTCTTCCTTCTAAAAATACTAGAGAAGCTACTTCTTTTAGAATGAATATCGCCGACTCAAGTAATAGATAGAGCGCGTTCAGTCAACGAATTGAAAGGAGTACTATTAGTACCCATCTTGCTGACTTGACACGTTTTTCAGACATGCAGATATAATGTGCCTGACAATATCACACATTTATCCTCAATGATTCTATCAAAAGGATTGGATAGAGACAAGAGCAAGGTAAACCAC
>DASSXK010000402.1:0-2605 GCA_035703945.1 Ktedonobacteraceae bacterium
AAGCAGGCGATGAGATAATATGAGAGGATCAGGGTTATCATCAGACTTTTCTACCAATCTGTTTGCGGAACAGCAACTTGTCGAAGATCCGATTGGTTGATGATTGGCCCTCTCTGATTCGGGTAAAATCGTTGTAGCGGCCAGCAATCAGGTCGGCCCGCAGGTTATCCAGTTCAGCGGTAACGCTCTGCTCTAACAGGTGGGTCTGGCTTTTCAAGAAGTGGGGCGTTTGCGTCTCTTCCTTGCCGACTTTCTGGGACTTGCCAAGACTGATAAAGAGGGCGGGACGCTGCTCTCCCAAAAACTCGATCCGAATAGCCGCAGGCACAAGCGAGGCTGAATGAAGCTGGCGAGCGACATAAGCGGCCCCATTAAAGAACGTCAGTGGGCGGCGATCATTTGGCTCGATTTCGCCCTGAGGAAACATCCAGACAAAGCGTTCGGGATGGCCTGCCAGTATCTTCCCGGCGTATTGAAGCGATTGCAAGGCCGAGCGTACATTCTGACGATCAACCGAGAAGCAGCCGACCCAGGTAAAAAAGAAATAGCGTTTAAGCTGAGCTTCTTCCATCATCAGGTAAGCGTCGAGTCCAAAGTGCCATTCAACCAGGGAGGCCACATAGCCATCCCACCAGCTAGAGTGGTTGGCGCAGATAATCAGTGGAAGCTGCTGCTCGGCCGTATAATCCTCAGCCGAGCGTAGATAGATCCCATCAAAATATTTGCGAAACGAACGGTCAATCATGTTATTGACCAGCCGTTGACCAAGTGGAAATTTATGTGCGGGTATCATCTAAAAATGATTCCTTCATACTATGCTAAATTCAGGTTTCGGATTTATCATAGTATATCTCTTAATAATACAGACGATCAGCCGGATATTTCCAGGTGTTGGTTATTTGCAAGCCGATGCTTAATGTGTGCTATTTCCCATAGAAAAAACCATTATCGTTCCATCCTTTTACCGACGCCAAAACGAGCCTACCTCTCCAGGATCTCAGCCCGGCAAAGAAAGCTAGCAAGAAAATTTCCAATGAATGAAACAAGGCTTATAGCAGCTTTGAATGCTTTCTTGCCTAAAAAGCATGAAATATGATTATTGTTACCGATGTCTGAGCGTGGTACCATCAACATACAATTATATGCAAGTTGAAGGATGGTCATGTCTCAATATAAAAAACAGGTAATCGTTATCGGTGCAGGCATTGGGGGGCTTTCGGCTGCTGTCCATCTGGCGGCGCGCGGCTACGATGTACGTGTAATAGAGCGGCATGAACGTGTCGGGGGAAAACTGAATCGTATTGAAAGACAGGGCTTTACCTTTGATACCGGTCCTTCTCTGATTACAATGCCTTATGTGTTTGAGGCGCTTTTTCGCCTGGCAGGTCGCAAGTTAGAGGATTATCTGCAACTGGTGCCGCTTGATCCCACCTGCCGCTATGTCTATCGCGATGGAACTGTCATTAATGCCTGGCGCGATCGTCAGCGGATGGCGGACGAGTTTAGCAAACTTACTCCCCACGACGGGGCGGCCTTCTCCGATTTCCTGGCTTACGCGGGCCAGATCTACGAGGCCGCCGCTGATCCTTTCCTGTATCATAGCCTGGGTGGTCCATTTGATGTGATGCGAACCTTTGCCCGTTATATTTTGAAAGGTCATCCTGACGGCGAGGCTACGAAAAATATTCGGACCGGGAAACGTCCCTCAATCTTGCAGCGCTGGCGAGCGGTCAAAGCGGCCCTTGAATCGACGACCCTATCTCAACGTATCAGTAGTTTTTTTGAAGATGAACATATTCGCCAGCTTTTTGAGCGTTATGCCACCTATAACGGCTCCTCGCCTTATCAGGTTGGTGCGGTCTATAGTATTATCCCCTACGTTGAGCTGGCTTCGGGAGGCTGGTATCTTCAAGGAGGCATTTATAGCCTGGCCGAAGCACTTTGCAAACTGGCTACTGAACTAGGCGTTGCGATTCAAACCGGCAGCAATGTCCAACGTATCCTGGTCTCGTATGGCGAGGCGCGAGGCGTCGTGCTTGATGATGGGCAGATACTGCGCAGCGATGTTGTCATTGCCAATAGCGATGTTGTGACAACCCATCGCGAGCTGCTTTCCCCTTCAACGGTCGGTGGTCGTTACGTACGACAACTGGAGAAACTGGAGCCTTCTTGTTCCGGTTTTGTGGTGATGCTAGGGATCGACCGCACTTATCCGCAGCTTGAGCACCACAACATTTTCTTCTCAGACGATTATCAGCGCGAGTTCGATGATCTTTTTGTCACAAAGCAACCCCAGCAGAACCCGACAATCTATGTCTGTGTCACCAGTCGCAGCGATCCCTCGCAAGCCCCCGCCGGACATGAGAATCTGTTCATCCTGGTCAACGCTCCCTACCTGACCTCGCAGAGCCATTGGAAACGCGACGCCACCACCTACCGCGATCTTATCATCGATCGCCTGGTAGAGCATCCCTATGCTGGCCTGGAAGACCTGCGTGAGCATATCGTCTGCGAAGAGATCCTGACCCCCGAAAATTTCCGCCAGAAATACGGCGCGAATCGAGGCTCGATCTATGGCCTATCTTCCAATCAGAGAATGGCTCCC
>DASSXK010000443.1:0-6316 GCA_035703945.1 Ktedonobacteraceae bacterium
ATCAGACGGTTGAGCATCAGCGAGGTATACCACTCGCGGTTGCCCTGCTCTGTAATGCCTTTGATGAAGTCCATAAAGGCGCTATGTTCTTTTTTGAAGCGTTCGTAAAAGCGTTTAGTAACCTTCTCTACATCGAAGGCGCTTTTGACGCGACCTGAAACGGTCGGATTGGTCAGCGTATCTTCTTCGGCGATGCTGAAAGCTATTTTTATAAGCTTGCCAGCCAGGCTTTCGCCCGATTGGCCTTTGTGATATTTATGTGTGTGCTGGGTGAGCGGCTTGCCCGGCTCGCGTCTGACCCACTGCCAGACCTGGTGTTCATCGGTGGCATCGGTATAGATAATCAAGTGCTCGGCTGCGCCCTCTTTCGCCACCTGGAGATCTATCTGGCGGATCGTCTTGTCGTCCGGAATCTTGCTCTGTGGATGAGCGGGGCAGAGGTAGACTTTCACACCGCGCTTTTCAACAAGCGACTTGAGGATGAAACTGCTACCACCTTTAGTTGTGATGGTCAGGGGGCGATCACTCACACGGTCCCAGCCAAGTTCATTGAATAGTTCTTTAAAATTAAATGCTATGAGGTGGTTTTTGATACGCTGTAAATCCGGTGCCATACGTTTTTCTACTTCCCATCAAATTAAACTTTAAAAATTGGGAGTCACCGCTCGCACATCTCAAGTGGGCGAGATGATGATCACAATCATAAGTTCTCAGACATAGTTTGTAAAGCGGTAAATTTTTAGCGAATTTGTCGGAATATCGAAACAATTGGATGAAGTCAGAATTATTTCCCGATCTCGTGTGATGGGTGTGAAGGGTCCCTTATCCTGTCTCCAGGTATCATCAGGCAACCTTTGATGCGGGGTTATTCATATTGAAAGAAGCGAATTGTGGTTTTTTCTCTAAAGCCTATAGATTGGCTTCTGAAGGGAATTGAGCACTGTTAAGCATGCTCCACTACCCATCACACTTTTTTACTTTTTTACCAATTTCTTGTAAAAAAACTGCATTTGAGGGCAGGAAAATGCAGTTTTTTTGCTCTGATGCGATGGGTGTGATGTGCAAAACTATGTTTTTCCTATTAGAGAAGGGGTTAATTGGGTCAATTTAGAAAAAACATGACATCACGCATCACAGCGCATCACGCCCATTCTCATCTCTGTCGCAAACCAGGTGGTCTTACAAAGAGATGACCACTTTCCTGGCGGATACGCCCTTTATTTGAGCATCGAACCCGGCCTGTACATATTCAAGACCGGTTCCGATTACATAAGGTTCCGGAGCGGTGACATAGCGGCCCTCCGCGAGAGCCTTTGGCAGGAAATCTTCGTAAATCACCTTACTGACCTCGTTATCCTTCAAGGTTGTGCCCCAGACGTACTTCGTTTGAACGTGCCTTGTCCGGCATTTCACTTGCAGCGACACGTTTGACGACACAAGCTTTAGGACCACTGGGAAGGTTACGCCAGACGTAAAAGAGACCGACGGCGTGG
Source organism: Ktedonobacteraceae bacterium (assembly GCA_035703945.1). Lineage (GTDB taxonomy): Bacteria > Chloroflexota > Ktedonobacteria > Ktedonobacterales > Ktedonobacteraceae > DASSXK01. The sequence goes on from DASSXK010000443.1 coordinate 1,494, forward strand.
TCATAGCGATGAACTTGTTGCCATTGCAGACGGTGACGATGTCCACACAGGACTCAGCCGATCCTATTCCGATGGCAAGCGTACCGGCGAGCGTCTTTCCCTGCAAGGCCGCGATGATGTCTTTCACAACAGTTTTGCTGTTGTAGTTAAAGACCTGGCTTGCTCCGAGCTCTTTCACGTAGTCGAAATTTCGTGGTGACGCCGTCGTGATGACCTCGTATCCGGCAGCGACGGCGAGTTGAATGGCATTGCTACCAACGCTCGTTGAGCCTCCCCAGATCAGCAGCGTCTTGCCAGTGGGTTTCGGGTCCGCAGAAGGATAGTCAAGAGCCAGGTAGTCTTTCTGGAACAGGCCGGACGCTGCGGTGGATAGGGCCAGGGGGAGAACAGCGGCACTTTCATATGGCATGTTGTCGGGAATTGGTGCTGCCATATGGGCAAGCAGGATGGTGTATATCTGAAAGGCGCCCTCAGTCGAAGTGTTAGGATTTTTATCCGATCCTACGGCATGGCCGAGCACGCGGTCGCCTACTTTGAAACGTGTAACAGCTTTTCCGACCTCGACGACCTCGCCCGCGAGATCCTCGCCCAGGACAAAGGGATATTTGATCCAGCGGGCAAAGAGATTGCTCGCGAGCTGGTTTATCCAATCCAGGGGATTAATCGCCACGGCGTGATTCTTGACCACGATCTCGTTTTCGCGTGGGTGCGTGTAAGGTGCGGGTTTGACCTCAAGTTTAGCTTGCTTAGCTACGAGCCAGGCCGCTGTATTTGTTGGCATTTTGGTTCCTCTTTATCTGCTAGACAAAGCCTTTGTGTTGCGCTATACTTTCTATGCGAGTAAAAGCTCGCTTATGTGAAGAATTATACAAGTAAAAGCTCGCATTGTCAAGGAGCTTACTGAAGTTCTCTGATATGTTGGTTTGGAGGAATCGTATGGAACCGCACAAGGAGACACCAGTAGTTCGGCGGCGGGCACGGGGAGTCCAGCGCATCGAGTCCATTCTCAATGCCGCTGAAGCCGTCTTTATGGAAATGGGATACGACGAGGCAACGACCAATCATATTGCGGCCAGGGCTTCCATCTCGCCCGGCTCTCTCTATCAATACTTTGCCAATAAAGAGGAGATTGTCCAGGCGCTTGCTGCCCGATACACAGAGGAACTGAGGTTGGTGTATGATTCTGTGTCTTCCAGCGAGGCCGCGTCCCTTCCCCTTGTTGACTGGATCAATCAGAGCATTGATGGGTTGGTGATGTTTCAGCTCGCTCATCCAGCCTTGTTGCTGCTTTTCTCGCGGAACGAGCCGCTGTTGCAGTTTTCCTCGGCGGTCCAGGCGTTACAGGAAGAGGTGCTAACTCGCGTTGAGGGAGGTATTCAGAGGCGTGCTCCTCACCTTTCTGCGACGCAGCGCCGCCTCAGCGCGACCATCAGCGTGCATCTCTTTAGATCCATCCTGCCTCTACTTCACCAGTCAAATGAGGCTGAGCGAGACCTGCTTCTGCATGAGCTAAAAACGGCGCTGTACCGCTATCTTGAGCCTCTTCTTGACAAAAACATGAACCATATCTCAGGAAAAACAAAAGGCTTGTCAATGGTCGAGTAGCGTGCTATTCTCGTACAAACGATCTATTTCTATTGCTTTTGCTAGAGGGACGGCGTGTTATGCGGGAGGATGCAGGCAGCGCTGCGCCACAGGGCGTGTTACTCCGTCGGGCGCACGAATTTTTGAAAAAGGCGGGTCAACCTGTACCGGAATCGGTCTTGATTCAGCACCTCTATGGCGCGAATATCCAGGGTGACTACAATAAACGCAACCTCTGGGCCACGCTGCTGCGCCAGTTGCTGCGTTCGTCCGCGCTCTTCGAATTTGCCGAGGCCGCCAGCACCTGGGAGCAATCCGCGTCCGCCGAAGTGAAGGTCATCTCTGAAAGCCTGGAGAACAACGCCCCAGGCGAGATCGCTGGCGACCTGACAGACCAGGAGGTCGCAGAGGCTTTGACATCCTCCTGGTTCGCGGGCGAGCGAACCTGGTCTCTTGTGGCCTGGCGCAATACACAGCGCCTGCTTGATGAGATCGACTTTGTGGTGCTGGATACCGAAACGACTGGGACGCGACCCGGACCCGACCGGGTGATCGAAGTGGCCGGGGTCAGACTGCGCGGCGGCCAGACGATCGGGACCTTTCAAAGTCTGCTGAATCCTGGACGCTCGCTGCCTGCCTTCATCGTGCAATTTACCGGCATTCGATCCGATATGCTCGTGAAGGCCCCCACCGCCCGCGAGGTCATGCCGGACTTCCTGGATTTTATCGCTGGCTCGGTCCTCGTTGGGCATAACATCAGCTTTGACCTGGGCTTCCTGGCGAACGAGGCCCAGCTCCTCGATGAGAGCTTTCCGCTGGAGGGACTGGATACAATTATGCTGGCCCGGCGCTTTGTGTCAGGTCTGAGTCGTTTCAAACTGGATGTTGTCGCGACCCACCTGGGCATCTCTGTCCGCGACCGGCACCGGGCGATGGGCGATGCCAGCGTCACGGCCGAAGTTTTCTTGCAGATGTTGGAACGCGCCAAAGAGCAGGGGATTCAAACGCTGGGTCATCTGCATCGCCGCCTGCAATTGCCGGTGGCCTGGCAGGGAGATATTACCAAACCCTTACGCAAGAAAAGCGAAGTCGTGCGGGCCGATGGTCGCGTTGGAGCCAAAACCTACGCCATCCCACGTCCAAACGGCAGCCTCTTCCTGGACGCGGCCTGGAAACGGGATTTTCCGACTCTGCCCGGCGTCTACCTGATGAAGGACGCCAACGGCCAGGTGATCTACGTCGGCAAAGCCAAGAACCTCAAGGAGCGGCTGGCCTCCTACTACCATCAGCCGCTGGGTCAGACGCGCAAGATGGATGGACTACTACCAAGCGTCAAGGAGATTGAGACGCGTGTGCTCAGCTCGGAACTGGAAGCCCTGCTGGTGGAGTCCCAGCTTATCAAGCAGTTGCAGCCGGCCTATAATGTCCTGCTGCGCAACTACGACGAATATCCCTTTATCAAGATCGACGTACAGAACGCTTTCCCGCGTGTCTATTCCACCCACGAAGTCGAAGCGGACGGCGCACGCTATTTTGGTCCCTTTCGCAGTCGGAAGCTGGTTGAGATTACGCTGGAACTGATCCAGAAGATGTTCCCGATCCGGACCTGCGAGCGGAACCTTCCGCCGCTGGGCAAGCCCTCCGAGCCATGTCTGCGTCACTACATGAAGCGCTGCTCGGCTCCCTGCGTCGGTGGGGCTGATGCCGAAAGCTATCGCCAGATGATCGAGGAGGTCTGTGCCTTCCTGGGAGGCGAGCGAGCGGACCTGCAAGAGCGCCTGAAGCAGCAGATGTTTGCCGCTGCCGAAAATCTCCAGTTTGAGCGAGCGGCCCTGATGCGCGATATGTTGCGCAGCCTGGACGAGATCCTGATCGGGCAGCGCTTGATGTCAGGTGCCATCGAAGCAAACAACCTGTTAATTGTCTACCCGGCCATTAAAGAAGGGTATAACGAGCTCTTTCTGATCAGGCATGGACGGTTGATTAGCCAGCAAACCGTCGCGCACGAGCCGGAGACGATGCAGGGCACCGTCCTGGAACTATTAAGGCAGGCCCAAACGCTTGGAGAGCCACCAGCGATCGTGGGGAAAGCCGAAGTAGATCAGATAACGATCATTGGACGCTGGATTCAGCGACACAGCGACGATTTTGGCCGGGCCTTCTTTCCGTTCCAGTCGGCACTCGTGGCTGAAGAGGCGCTTGCAAGTTTCGCGCTGCACCTGTGGCAGGAAGCAGATGAGAGCCGCAAACTGTTGTTGCAAACGAGCAGATAGTCAGCCTTCATGCAAAGAGAAACAGCCAGGCCAGAATCTAATGCTGGTCGTTCAGGCAATTTTTGAGAGAATTGTGCTGAGTAACAGATCCCAGTCGAAGGGCTTATTGATGCCGGAGATATTGCGTTGGGCCAGATCTTTATAGGGCAGGTTGGCGCTTATCATGATTGCCGAGGGCATCGCTTGATTCTTCATCTTGCACAAATGATCGTACAGACAGATCCCGTTCATGCCGGGCAGCAGGTAGTCTAACAGGAGCAGATCGGGATCAATCTCTTTAAAGTAGTCGATGGCCTCCATGCTATCGCGTGCCAGGGTGCATTGAAAGGTATTTTCATCCTCGAATAAGAGCTTGAGCATATCGCCGATGGCTTCATTATCCTCGACTATTAGAATATGTTTTGACATGGTCTTCCCTCATATATTTCTTGTGGATCGCGTTTTTGCGCGCAATTGCTAGCGATGAATGGGTAGGTGCCTCTGCCTATAGTCTAATAATCTCATCCAAATTCCTTTCCTCTTTTTTACATATCATTCCGTTCCAGGTTATTTGGTGCCAACTGCGAAGACATGCACTTGCTTTTGTGTCACCGTTGAGGGCAAGGTCACGCTTTGAACGGTTTTGCCTGCTTGGAGTGCGACCGGCATGTAGAAAACGTAGGTGTTAATCGTTTGTTTTCCACTCGTTGTTACTTGGTTTTTATAATCTAAGGATAACTCTTTTTGAAGGACCTGGTTTTGCCATAAAGAAAGGTAAGAAGAAAAGGTATCCTTGAGGTAAAATGCGAGAGAAACAGCCTCAAGGATATCTTGTAATATAGATAGAGATCAACTTTGTCAACGATGTGTTTCGTAATAGATGCGTAAAAAACGTAGGTATAAGGAGAGAAGAGCGTTCATGAGGAAGGAGGAAAACGACTTTGAGACAACAACTTGATCGTTTGGAGGACATCCTTTATATATTCC
>DASSXK010000074.1:0-5725 GCA_035703945.1 Ktedonobacteraceae bacterium
GACGCGGCGGACATCCAGTCCCAGCATGACATTCTCTTCAACGGTCCTCCAGGGCAGCAGCAAAGGCTGCTGAGGCATATACCCGGAGGAGCCAGTACGATCATGGGAAACGGCCCCATCAAGCGCTATTGTGCCAGAGGTTGGCTCCTCAACACCTGCAACCAGATTGAAAAGCGTACTCTTCCCACAACCACTCGGACCAATCAACGAGACAAATTCGCCCTGAGCAACCGTCAACTGAACGCCCGCCAGGGCTTCCAGCACACGTCGCCCCTCGCGATAAACTTTAGAAACATCCTGCACCTCCAATTTGGGAGAGGTAAGCAGCAAAAGCCGATTTGCGGCAGGCAGCTCAGCAGAAGTCATCAGACCTGTACCTCCAAATAAAATCTATCGAAACATCCTCGTAAAAGCACACAAAAAAACCGCCACCCTGAAAAGAGGGGCAACGGCTTGAAATAACGCCTGGAAGAGTTCTTCGCTCATCCTTGCCGCTTCCCTCCGCAGGTTCTAACCTGATCAGGTTCAAGGGTCAGTCGTCCGCTCAATATTCGGGACGACCTCTCAGCCGAATGGCTCCCCTAGCAGCTATATGTATGCTTTTTTGCAAATGTAGAAACGTGTTGTATTGCTCCCATTATATGAGATAGGCTGTCCTGTGTAAAGGGCAATCCTTGATATTATGTCAACCGAGCGCCGGTCAGACTTGTCATCACCAAATCACGCGTATACAATGCAAGCACAAAAGGAAGAGATCAGTTAAAAAGGATAGATGCCTGTCATAATACCCTCGCCGGGCAAGGGGTAATTATCGGCACGTACTCCTGGCCAGTAAGTCAAAATACCGAAACTTGCAGCGGTTGCTGCAACGTAATCTTTCTATAGCACACATCTAATAAATTTGCTTCCCGTGCCATTTTGAGCACATACAATGTATTTATTTTATTTTCAATTCACTGGAAAGTAAGTGAGGATGCAACCACATGTACGGTTCCCTGGTGATAGATATTCTAATTATCTTTGCCTTAACCCTGGCAAACAGCTTTTTTGCCGCCGCTGAAATCGCAATTGTCTCGGCCCGGCATAACCGCCTACAGCAACAGATCGATAAAGGCAAAAGGGGCGCAAAAGAAGCTCTGGAGCTGGCCGAAAATCCCGACCGCTTCCTGGCAACGGTACAGGTGGGTATCACCTTGATCAGCAATATTGCCGCCGCCTTCGGTGGAGCACAGATCAGTGAGGCCGTATCAAAGATGCTGGTAAACGTTCCCTACATCGCGCCATTTGCTTCTACCCTGTCATTTATCATCGTTGTGCTCTTGATCACCTATGTCTCATTAGTGATTGGCGAGTTGACCCCCAAGCGGCTGGCGCTCCAGTTCGCCGAGAGCATCGCGATCGCCACAGCTCCTACCATGACGACGATCTCAGTCGTTGCGCGTCCGATTGTTGCCTTGCTCTCTGGTTCGGTCAATCTGGTGCTACGCTTGTTGCGCCAGAAACCCTCGAAAGAGACCAATGTCACGGAAGAAGACATCGTCTATCTCACGCACGAGGGCATTGCCAGCGGCTCCGTCGAAGCGGGCGAGGAAGAATTTATCCAGCGCATCTTTCAATTCACCGATCGAATTGTCCGAACCATCATGACTCCCCGTACCGAGATCGTCGCAGTCAGCGCGGAAAGCACAATTTCCGAGGCCGTCGATACATTTATGGAATCAGCCTATTCGCGCCTGCCCGTCTACCAGAACGATCTGGATAACATCGTTGGTTTTCTGTACGCCAAAGATCTGCTGACCTCGCTCAAAACCCAGGAGCCCGCTGAGATCAGCAAACTGATGCACCAGCCTTTTTTCATCACAGAATATCAGCACGCCGATGATCTCCTGACCATCTTCCGCCGCGAAGGCACACATATGGCGATGGTCGTGGACGAATATGGGCAGGTCATAGGCTTGATTACGCTGGAAGATGTGCTGGAGGAACTGGTCGGCGAAATTCAAGATGAGTACGATGAAAAAGAGGAAAGTTCGATCGTCAAACGCGAGGATGGAAGCTGGCTGGTGGATGCCATCGAGTCCTATGAACGGGTCTGCGAGAAGATTCCCGATCTCCCCCCGATGCCAACCGCTGAACTGGGCGAGTATCTGACCCTGGCCGGTCTGATCCTGGCTCGCCTCGGCCGTATACCCGACGAAGGCGATACTCTGGAACTTGGCAACTATACCGTCGAGATCGTCGATATGGATAACCGCCGCATCGATAAAGTCCTGATAAAACCTGGAACTAAAGCGGAATAGAAAAAGGGTACGTCGGGGGCCAGCCCCCGAACCCCTGCCAGGGAAATCCTTTCCCTGGACCCTTATTAATTTAAAAGTAATGAAGGGTGCAGGGAAACTAAGTTTCCTTGCCAGGGGCCTGGGGACAGAGTCCCCAGCGTACCCCGTATCCTAGTGAACTCCCAGAAAGCCCAGGAGGGTGTTAGCGGCGGGATTTGCCGCAGCCAGCACAATTTGAGTAGCGAACGTCACAATGATCAGAGCCGCCGCCATCACAGCGATAGGACCAGTCAAGCCAGCCGGAGCCACCACATGATCAGTCTCGCGCAACGGAGCATCAAAGTACATCGACTTCACCAACCGGCCATAGTAGACCAGCGAAACAATACTATTAAGCAGTGCAATCACCGCCAGATAGGCAAGACCATTGCCCCAGGCCGTCGTAAAGATCAAGATCTTGGCAATAAAGCCCGCCATCGGCGGAATACCACCCAGCGAGAGCAGACACAGAGCCGTCGCCGCGCTCACAAAGGGAGCGCGCTTCGCCAGACCCCGGAAATCCTCGATCTTCTCACCACCGGTCGCATTTGCCAGCGCAATAATGCCCGCAAACGCTCCCAGGTTAGTCAGGGCGTAGACAAACAGGTAGAACAGCACAGCCGTATTGCCGCTTGAGCTTTTACCAGCCAGGCTACTTGCAAAACCGACCAGGATGTACCCGGCCTGCGCGATACTGGAGTAAGCCATCATGCGCTTAACATTCGCCTGAACCGCTGCGACCAGGTTGCCCAGAGTCATCGTCAAGATTGCCACGATTGCCACGATTGCCACCAGCGAGGCGTTATTCACCTGCCAGAGACCACCGTACATAAAGACCCGGATCAGGGCCGCAAAGCCAGCCGCCTTTGAGCCAACCGAGAAAAAGGCCGTTGCAGGCGTTGGCGCACCTTCATAGATATCCGGTGCCCACATATGGAACGGAACCGCCGAAATCTTGAAGCCAAATCCAGCCAGAACCAGGACTGAAGCTACCAGCACAAGCATGTTTCCATCTTTAATGCTGGTATGGATCGCATTTGCAATTCCCGCCAGATCGGTTGTGCCGGTCAGACCGTAAAGCAGAGCAAACCCGTAGAGTAAGATCGCCGAAGACATCGCCCCCAGCAGGACATACTTTACAGCCGCCTCAGCCGAACGGCTATTGTCACGGATCAAACCTGCCATCACATACAGCGGAATACTCGCCAGTTCCAGCGAGATGTAAATGGAGATCAGCTCGGTTGTGCTGGCCATAAACATCATGCCGGTGACAGAGAACAGCAAGAGCGTATAGAATTCGCCATCCGCCCGAATGTATTTTTCCGCGTAGTTGTAGGTCGTCAGAATGATCACCACAGCGGTCAGCAGGAAGATCATATCGAAGAACAGCGAATACTGTTCAACCGAAAGCATATTGAAAAATGCCAGGTGTGGCTTTGTGAAATCCTGAGTCAGAGCTAGACTGATCGTCAAAGCGACCGGAAAAATCATTCCGGCCAGCGCCACCACCATCGTGACAACGCGCCGTTTGACAAACAGATCAACTAACATTACCGCTAACGCTACAATCACCAGACTCAACTCTGGCGAGAGGAGGTAGAGGTCAGAAATCTGAAACATTTTTGCTCCTTCCATCTACCTCTAGCGAATACCCGCGATGGCCGCAGTATGCATCAACTGCACCAGGCTCGGGGCAATCAGGTCAATCAAGAATTTGGGATAGATGCCAACCAGCACGATCACCACCGCCAGCGCAAACAAAGGAATCGTCTCACGCAGCGAGGCATCAGGCAACCAGCTCCAGCGCGTATTGAACGGACCGTAGAAGACCCGTTTAAGCATCCAGAGCAGATAAGAGGCCGTCAGAATCATCGTAAAGACGCTGACACCTGTGACAACTGACAGGTTCTTGAAGCTACCAGTGAAGACCATATACTCCGCGACGAAGCCAGCCAGGCCGGGCAGTCCCAGCGAAGCCAGACCCGCGAACGTGAAGAGGGTCGCCAGCATCGGCATCTTTTTCGCCACACCACCGAAGACCGCGATCTCACGGGTATGAGCCTTGTCGTAGATCACACCGACGCTGAAGAACAGCATACCGGTGATAATACCGTGGCTGAACATCTGAACGGTCGCGCCCATCAGTGCCGCCATCCGGAAGGCCGGATCGCCAAGACTTGCGGCCGCAGCAACACCCAGCAGGATGATACCCATGTGGCTGACGCTCGAATAAGCAATCAGCTTCTTCATATCGGTCTGCACCAGACAGATCGCCGCGCCATACAAGATGTTAATCACGGCCAGAACAGCCATGACCGGAGCAAACTCATGCAAGCCCCCCGGCACCAGCGTAAAGCAGATGCGGATCAAACCGTAGGCACCCATCTTCAGCAAAACGCCCGCCAGGATCACGCTGACCTCGGTCGAAGCATCCGTGTGGGCATCCGGCAGCCAGGTATGGAACGGGAACATCGGGATCTTGACCGCGAAGCCCAGGAAGATCAACAGGAAGACGAGCAGCGGCAGGCTGACCGTCAGATTGATCCAGGGGAACGTAAAGGTCCCCGTCAGCAATTGAGCATGGGATGCCAGGGTCTGCATACTGGCCGTTGTACCGCCATTGTGGAAGTACAGGATCAGGATGCCCATCAGCATAAAGGCGCTGCCGAAGAACGTGTAGAGCAGGAACTTCCAGGCCGAGTAGATACGACCGGGCATCCCGTGCTTCATCGTTTCGCTACCCCAGATACCGATCAGCAGGAACATCGGAGCCAGCTCAACCTCCCAGAAGAGGAAGAACAGCAGCAGATCCAGCGCCATAAAGACGCCCATCACACCGGCTTCGAGCAAGAGCAACAAAGCCAGGTATTCCCGTATGCGGGGTCGGTTCCAGGCCCCGATCACCGCCAACATTGTTAAGAACGCATTGAGAATAACCATCGGCAGGCTCAAGCCGTCCACGCCGAGGAAATAGTCAATTTTGAAATGTACCGAACCGGCGGCAAAGTCGATCCATGAGGTATGAATCGCGAGGGCCGGGTTCATCAGGTCGCCAAAGTGATACCCACTGGCTGCGACCTGAAAGAATATAACCATTGAGAGCACAAAGGTCGCGGCCGTAAAGCCCAACGCCACCCAGCGTGCGATCTCTTTTGGAGCCACCCAGGTTATCAAGGCACCGATCACCGGTAACAGGATAATCCAGGTGAGTAAATTCGTAAAAATCACAGTCTTATCCCTATTTCACGTACGTGATCAGTACAAAGACAATCCCAACCAGCACCACAACGCCACCAAAGAAGCCATACATGTAGGACTGGACACGTCCCGTCTCCACATGTCGTAGGCCACCGCCGAGACTTGTTACCAGTCGGGCGACGCCATTGACCGCGCCATCTACGATGTAG
>DASSXK010000089.1:0-4522 GCA_035703945.1 Ktedonobacteraceae bacterium
TTAGTTTTGCCTAATGCCCGCAAGACAGATGCATCCGAGGCCGAACGGGCTCTGGAGCTGGCTTCTCCTACTAAACTATTCACTCGTCCACTGGTTGTGACTTATAGCTTGCAAATAGTTCTTTCTTTGATTCAGGGCGTGGCAATGGCCGTCTGGACCCTCTATATGCTGGATCGGGGCGCTTCTCTGTTCCTGATAGGCCTGTCCTTTACGACCTTTGCTTTACCCGTAATTCTGCTGGCTCCCGTTGCCGGACGACTCTCGGATCTGTATGGGCGCTACCGAACGTTGATCTTTGGTCTCTTTCTGTCAAGCCTGATCTTTTATCTGTATAGCGCCCCGATCACGCCTTTGTGGGTGGTTATTCTCTCGATTCCCGAAGGCGTTGGCGCGGCTTTTACCCGGAGCGCCGTCGATGGTCTGCTGGCTGATGTCATGCCGATGCAGGCCAAAGGACGAGTCCAGGCTTATTATAGCGCGGCTGGTTCGCTGGGAAGTTTTATCGGTGCCACCGCTTCGGGCCTGGTCTATGTGTTTGGTTCCGGCGTGCCTTTTTTTCTGGAGGCGACGCTTTTCCTGATTTCGGCGATGTTGTTGTTCCTGCCTTTCCTGAGAAGGGTCTTCCAAATTCGGCCCGACTCAATCACGCTTCCCCTGTCTGAAGAGTTGGAGGAGCGCATACCGGAAGGGATTATCCAGATCTAACATGTTTGCTTTCGCAAGAGGAGAGAAATATGCCTGATTCAACCGATGATCATCCGCCCAGCGAAATACCGCCTTTCTGTGAAATTTCAATCAGCAAGGTTGGTTCACTGCTGGCGGATACGGCGCGGGCAGCGATGTTGATGGCCCTTGTTGGCGAGGAACAGTCGCTGCCCGCCAGCGAGTTGGCCGAGCGGGCCAAAGTGGCGACTTCGACTGCCAGTATTCATCTGGGGAAGTTGTTAGAAGCTGGCTGGGTCGCGGTCGAGCAATCTGGCCGCCATCGTTACTATCGTCTGGCCTCACCGCGTGTCGCGCATGTCTTGCGCGAAGTGGCTTCGATTGCACCAGATCAGGAGCCTCGTCTTCTCAAACCAGATCAGGCGCTACATCACGCTGATCTGCGGCCTGCCCGAACCTGCTATGACCATCTGGCCGGTCGTCTGGGGGTGGAGATTACCGAAGCCCTGGTCCGCCAGGGGGCATTGCAGACGAAGGAAAAAGATTTTCAGTTGAGTAGCGAGGGCATCGAGCTTTTGCAGGAGCATGGATTGGACCTGGTTCCAGTGCTGAAGCAACGCCGCGCCTTTGCTCGCCGTTGCCAGGATTGGACGGAACGGCGCGATCATCTCGGAGGCGCGTTGGGTGCAGCCATCTGCCAGCTCTGGCTCAACCAGGGGTGGGTGGAACGTCAGCCAACGTCGCGAGCGCTCTTGCTGACTCCTTCCGGTGTTACTCAACTCTCTGCGTGGGATATTCATTGGTTGCCAGATAGACCGTTCTTAAACCCGGCTAATGGCTGATGCAAACAGGCTTAGAACTCCATTCATATGAAGAAAGGGTTGATATATTATGTCAATTGAATCTGAAGGTGACTTGATCGGACTGGCGCGAGTCGGTAAAATTGTGGCCCTGACCTTGCGTGAGATGGAAAAGCAGGTTGAGCCAGGTATCACGACGGCTGAATTGGATCGCATAGGCGAGGAATTTCTGGAGCGTCATGGGGCGCGTTCAGGTCCCAGGTTGGTGTACAAATTTCCTGGTGCAAACTGCATCAGCGTCAATAGCGAGGCCGTACATGGCATTCCTGGTGAGCGTGTCATTGCTGCCGGAGACGTGGTGAAACTTGACGTAACTGCCGAACTTGGTGGCTATATGGCGGATGCGGCAATTACCGTATTGGTTCCTCCTGTCACACCAGGCATGCGAAAGCTTGCCAATTGTGCTTCCCAGGCTCTTGAAAAAGGCATTAACGCCGCTCGCGCCGGCCGTCCAATTTTTGAGATTGGGCGGGCTGTTGAGTCCGAGGTCAAGCGTCAGGGCTTTACTGTTTTACGCGAGCTGGTTGGTCATGGTGTTGGCCGCTCAATTCATGAAGATCCGCAGATCCCCAACTATTTTGATCGCCGGGCAAATCAGCGCCTGCCCGAAGGCCTTGTGATTACGATTGAGCCTATCATCTCTGCTGGTACAAGTTGGACCGTCGAAGAAGACGATGGCTGGACCCTGAAAACACTGGATGATAGCCTCGCCGCTCATTTTGAACATACGATGGTGATTACCCGTGGCCGCCCCATCCTCCTTACGGCCCTCGCCTGACAGCTTGAAAACGGATTTCAAAATAGCGATAAGCAAGCTAGTAAGAGGAGGAGCCAGTTTGATCCGGCTCCTCCTCTTATGGTTCTCATCCTATAAGAATAAGCAATGTTACGGCGTTAAACGATGAATATCGCGTGGAAAGAGCGCCGCCAGGCGAACATTAGAAATCCCCGTCAACTGCATGATCAATCGTTCCAGGCCGATTGCCAGCCCTCCATGCGGTGGCATCCCATAGCGGAAGGCTTGCAGGTAGGCCTCAAATGGCTCGCTTGCTATATGAGCCAGCTCCAATGCTTGAAGGTACTCTTGATAGCGATGGAGCCGTTGCCCGCCTGTCACCAGTTCGGTGCCCCGGAAAAGCAGGTCAAAAGAGTTCGAGAACGCTGGCTGTTCCGGATCGGGATGGGTATAGAACGGTCGCTTGCGCATCGGATAGCCTGTCACATACAGGAAATCGCTCTGAAATTTTTCCTTCGCCCAGGCTCCCAGCCAGCGTTCGTCCTGTGGCGAAAGGTCGGGCTCTCCTCTCACATCCGTCTTGTGAAGTCGAAAAATCAGTTCCTGGGCCTCGCTAAAGTGGATGTGAGGAATCGTTTCCGGCACCTCTGGCAGTACAGCCTCAAGCATTGTAAGTTCGGGTCCACAGCGCTCTTTGAGATCTGTAAAAATGTTTGCCAGCACCTCGCGCAGCAGTGCCATTACAGTGAAATGATTCTCAATAAAGCCAAACTCCAGGTCCAGGCTCGTATACTGGTTCAGGTGTCGAGCCGTATCGTGCTCCTCGGCCCGAAAGACTGGCCCAATCTCAAACACACGCTCGAAGACCCCAACCATCATCTGCTTATATAACTGAGGACTTTGTGCCAGATAAGCGGGTCGTCCAAAGTAGTCTAGCTTGAAGACGTTTGCTCCACTCTCCGTTGCGGCCCCGACAAGCTTGGGGGTTTGAATCTCAACGAAGTTGCGGGTGCTCAGCGTCTGTCGAAAGCTGTTCATAACCGTCGATGATAGCTTAAAGATCGCTCGCCGTGCGGGGTAGCGGTTGGCAATGGGTGCGTGGTCCAGCAGTGATCCAATTTGAGCATTGAGTTTGCGTTTGCTCAGGGTCAGGGGAGTGATCTCATGTACTGCGACCAGAACGTCGAGCTTGATTTCATGTAGCTCAACGCCACCAGGTGCCTGAGGCACGCTGGCCATCTCGCCTTCGAGCACAATAATACTTTCCAGCTCTGCCTCTGCTTCTCTGAGCGGAGCCAGTTCAGCCTCATGCTCGCTCACGGCCTGGATCATTCCCTGACCGTCTCGTAGCATCAGAAAAGTAATCCCTCCAAGCTGACGACGTGCATGCAGCCAGCCTTGTAAGCGAACACGTTCGCCGATGTGGCTGGCGACCTCTGTTGTGAAGATACGTTCCATCTGGTTATTCGTTCCTTTCGGTGCTTTATAAAATGACCCGCCAGCAAGAGTGTTGTATGGAAGCACGTCCTGGCGGGCCAAACCGAATGTTTAGAACGGTTAATAACCTGAGACGCCTTCCTGAAGATCGTTTGCGTTACCATCGTCACTATCCATAAAGGATGCAACCTTTCTGTTTGGGCAGCTTCGCTTTTAGTGCGCAGCCTGCCGGAATGTCAGTATCAGCAGATACAGTACAGCAGGGAGAAGTAGGACAAAAAGCCAACAAAAAACCCCCGTCCTATTGGAGGACGAGGGCTTGAGAGCCTTGTCGTGGTACCACCACCATTTACCCATAAAGGGCCTTGATCGGTTCTTTCTCCCACCAGAAAAACGAGTGGAGTATAAAACCGTTGCGCTATAACGGGCGCCTCCCGAAACCGGCTACTGGTACTTTAGTACAGCGTTCACCGGTTGGCTCCAGGGTGTCATCAGAAAAAAACGACGGCAAAGTTTGCAGCTAGTACTTTGCTCTCTAAACATCGAAAGGCTTGCCTGACATGTCCCTATCTCAGCCTGTGTACTTTATGCTTAAATTAACTATACCATACGGCTCTGAAATGAGTCAAGCTCTGAAGCCAACTTATAAATTATGCCACCTGGTAATGGAGATGATGGGGTAGAAACTATCATTTTTAACGAATTTTTAAGTGAATGTAAAATATTGGTCCTAAAAGGGTTGACATAGCTCTCTCTCTGTGGCATACTTCCTGAGTCCCCACGAGACAGAGACACCCTTCTGGATGGGCTTTGCACCGCATGGGAC
>DASSXK010000115.1:0-2383 GCA_035703945.1 Ktedonobacteraceae bacterium
AACTAAAGCTACGCGAGCGTCTTGAGGATGCTCGTTCTTCTCAGATGGCTGCGCTTGAACGTTTCCGTAGCGCTGAGTTACGTCTCCAGAAGCGGATTGGACGTGTCAACAAGTTGGAGAAGCGCCTGCGGGAGGTTCAAACTCTGTTGCACGGCGAGTCTGAGGTCGAGGAGAAAGCTACCGGATCTCCAATCCACTTGCCGCTGCGCATTTTGAACGCGCAGGAGTTGCTGGGCCAGCCCGATCCGCACGTAAGAGATGTATCCGCCCTTCAGACATTTGAGAATGATACCAACGTGTCCGCTCTTGTTCAGGATGCTGCCGCCCTTTCGCCCGATGAAATGGCTGATTTGTTGCGACATGCCCGGGCTGCTGCTGCTGCGGCTGAAGGGTCAGCACGATTGGCAGCCGCCCGAGCGCAAGCTGTCGCTGCCCACCTGGAGTTAACCAGCGCGTCTCGACATCTTTCACCAACACTCTCAGAACTTGAGGCTACGGCCGTTCAGGCTCGCCTGCTGGCGACCGATGCCAGTCTGGTTGCAGACGAAGCGACTCGTTTTTCTCAGCAAGCATTTGAAGCTCTTCCACTGTTAGACACTCCGGATGAGGCCCAACCTCCACTGTTTATATTGCCCGAGTTCGATGCAGAGGTTGACGATGAGGAAGAGTTAGTGAGTGCTCTGGCCTCAATGATGATTGCTGAAGCAACTGCAACGGCCGCTGCCCATGCCGAGGCGGTCGCAGAAGAGAAGAGCGCTCAAACGGATCAGGCTCGCCGTCAGCTTGATAAGGCGGAACAGCATTTGCGCAAAATACGGGCCGCGATTACTAATCGTGATTTGCAGGACGAAGAGGCCGAACTGGCACTTCAAGAGGCGGAGACTATTGTTACACATGCGACCCAGACGCTAGCTGATGCTGAAAAGATTGCGAACCTGGCGCGGCGGAGTGCTATGAATGTTGCGACCAGCGCCATGGTACGCGAAGATATGGCCCATGTTGCTTTGGAGCAGAACGAACTGGCTGATTTTATCCTGGACGAAAAAGACGATCTGGAATAAGTGCGTCGCTGCGGAAAAGTAGGTTTTCTACGATGGGATATGTGGAATGGGTCGGCTCCGGGGCTTATACGAGTTCTACTTGCACTGGAAAATACGGCTCTCTCCTGCTGGAACGGCTGACAGAATCCGTCGATATTGCTCGTTACTGGTGGTCGCTTGCCCGTGGCACACGTCTCCCATTGACTGATCAGAGTTGTTACCTTTTACTCTACCCTGGCCGACCGGGTGGACCTGTGGGTCCCGATGTACGTGACGCGGTCTTTTTAGCCCCTGGCCGGGATGCCGATGGCTCTGACAGGCGACTGGTGGGTGATGTTGAATTTCATCTGCGGGCCGGTGATTGGTATCAGCATCGGCATCACCTTGATCGCCGCTATAATCAGGTGATTCTGCATATGGTTCTGTTATGTGATCAGCAAGGCCGGCCCAATGTGCGCCAGGATGGAGAGATACTCCCCGTTTGCTCTCTCAATGATCTGGGTCTGCTAGCTCGTGAATCAACGCTGTATGCCTGGCCCTGCCAGCGTGGAATTCGAGGCCCGGATGAGGCTTCTTTGGCTTATCTTTTGAAGCAGGCAGGCGAGTTGCGTTTTGAAGCAAAGCGCGATCAATTTGTGGAGTTGTTGCATCAATGTCTGTCTGCTGAGGTGGGAGATCAGCAGAATAATGTGGTGGATCTCTGTTTTATTCCCGCCCTGGCTGAAAGCCTGGGATATGGACGAGAACGCGCCTTTTTTCGTGCCCTGGGAAGTCAACTTGTGGGTACGAATCGAGAAAAAAAGAGCACATTGGCTGTACAAATGGAGCGCTTGACCCCGCTGGATCGACACCGCCTAAAGGTCCTATTTCAGCTTGTTGAACGTTGGCGCGGGCCTGGGGTGTGGCAACAGTTTCGACGGGCATTGGAAATAGACAAAAGAAGAGAGAGCGAGCCGCGTTTAGCGCCGTTGCGCAGGTTATTAGAGGAAGTTGGATCGGCGCGTGCTGATATCTGTATCTGCAATGTAATCTTGCCATTTGCAGCAGCGATTGCGATTGTTGAGCATGATATGATACTTCTTGAAACAGCACAGACGCTCTACCTTGAGCATCCAGGGCTTCCTTCCAATCAAATTACTCGCGTGATGAGTCGGCAATTAGGTCTTCTCTCAGAGCCAGAGGGAGCGTGCTGTCAGCAAGGTCTGCAATATATATACCAGCAAACCTGCCGCGAGAAGATTTGCGGACAGTGTATTGTAGGGAAGAGAATGGTTTGATGGAACAAGAAGGTGAGAGGCTTTCACGTTTTTTAGCGCACGCGGGCATCGCTTCACGTCGCCATG
>DASSXK010000202.1:0-2792 GCA_035703945.1 Ktedonobacteraceae bacterium
TGCGCCAGTGACACACGCGCAATAGGACCGTGGTCGCGTACATAATTCAGGATAAGGAGTTGATTGAACTTGCGCATGTGATGAAGATCGGCCCCCTGCGTCTGAGGGAGATTGGGCGAAACCCGGTTTTCTCCAACGGGCTTTTTTATATTCCGACGACCAGTGTGATCCACAAACGACCTCGTCCTTGTTCTCTAAACTTGGCCTGATCAGCAGCTTGATCAAGCGTGAGTGCGCTAGGAACTGTAGCATTATGATCAGCGGTTTGTCAAGGCTCCGTATTCACTCAGGTAAAATGTTACTGAGATCAGTACACTTCACTCAAATGAAAATGTGACTGAGTGAGGTGATCCATGCCGGCAGAAGATCAGATGACGGTAAACGAACGACGGAAGTATCTCAACGTGATGAAACCGCGCTATGTGGCAGCGGGGCGAGCCGAACGAGGCATCTTGCTCACGGAGATGGAGCAGGTGACCCGTCTGCATCGCAAACACCTGATCCGCTTGCTTCAGGCCACAAGCCTGAAGCGGCAGCCACGAGTGCGGCAGCGACAAAGCGCGTATGGATTGGAGGTCGAACGGATCATCCTCAAGGTGTGGGAGAGCCTGGATTACATTTGTGCGGAACGGCTCACGCCAGGTCTGCTTTCCACCGCTCAACATCTGGCTCGCTTCGGCGTGCTGCGCTTGACAGAGCCGATCGAGCAGCAATTGCAGACGATCAGTCGGGCGACCGTTGCTCGACTCCTGAGCAAGCATCGGTCACAGAAGACCCGTTTGCCGCGCAAGGGACCAGAGCGGGCCAATCAGGTCACGAAAGGCGTCCCAATGGGACGTATCCCCTGGAATATCCAGGAAGCTGGCCATTTTGAGGTCGATCTCGTCCATCATTGTGGCGAGAAGTCCGTGGGAGACTACGCTCATACCCTCCAACTTCTGGATGTTGCCACGGGATGGAGCGAGCGCGTGATGGTGTTGGGGCGTGGTCAACGAGCGATGGAAGCGGCGTTTCGTCTCTTGCTGGCTCGCGTGCCTTTTGAGGTGAAAGAGTTGCATCCTGATAATGGGAGCGAGTTTTTCAATCAACATCTCGTGCGCTTCTGGAAGGAGAAGGTGGTCGGAGTGACACTCAGCCGGAGTCGTCCGTACCAGAAGAACGACAATCGCATGGTGGAACAAAAAAATGATTCCCTGGTGCGACAGTATCTGGGATACGAGCGCCTGGAGACGTTGGCCCAGGTCCAGGCAGCGAACGTGCTCTATGAGCGGATGTGGATCTATTACAATCTGTTTCAACCGGTCTTGCATCTGGTCGCCAAGGAGCGCAACGGGGACAAGGTCGTGCGCCATTGGGATCAGGCTCAAACTCCTTACGCTCGGCTCCTGGCAACGGGTCAGCTCTCCCAGATGCAGCACGACCGCTTACAACAGCTCTATGAGCAGACCAATCCTCTGGTGTTACGAGAGGAGATCTACACACGACTGGCTGATCTCTGGGAGACCTCGTCTCAGTCAGTTGGCTCAATCGCTTAAAACTCGACAAGAAAAGGAGGCTGTCGGCTTCGGTAACATTTTCATTTGAGTGAATCATCCTGCTTCGGTAACATTTTCATTTGAGTTGACAGGGGCTCTTGACCAGCCGAAAGCGCTTAAATTGCTCCTGAAAGCACAAATGAAACGTATTTATGAGGAATTATAACGAATAAACCCTACCTTTACTATAAAAAATAGCGCATTTCCCAAAGAATTCCCGCGAATCACAAATATACTGCATTTTAGTTAGTTCAGACACTTGACTATCTTGATCATGTAATGCTACTGTTATTCCTATCACCGCAATGATAGTTACCAACGTTATTGAGTACAGAGATCATGGGTGCTATTACCGCAGTTTCTATTGTCTTCCGCATTGTGCCACGCGCTAGAAAGGAAAACTATTTTCCCTCACGATATGCATCTATTTGCGAACTTTTTTATTTGCTGACTACAAGGAGAAACAGCAATGCAGCAGAGTAGAAGCAAGCAGTTATCTCTAGCTATCATTATGGGAGTGATAGCGACCCTATTTGCGGCATCCCCATTTTTAGCCTCAAACAACGCGTATGCCGCTGGAACACATACGCAACATTCTTCTGCGACATCGATTGATTTTGCTAGATACGTAGATCCATTTACTGGAACCAGCACCCAGCCAGGAGCGCCCTATGGTGGCGGCGATACCTTTCCTGGCGCGGACGTGCCTTTCGGCATGGTGCAGTGGAGTCCAGACACCTCGATCTACAATTCCGGTGGTTATTACTATCCCGACAATAAGATAAAAGGGTTTAGCCTTACCCATCTGAACGGGGCAGGATGCAGCACCTACAGCGATATTCCCTTTATGCCCTATATTGGATCTGTCACGACTTCGCCAGCGACCAATCCCTCGCAGTATTATGCCAGCTTCTCGCATAGCAACGAGACGGCCTATGCTGGTTACTACAAGGTCAAACTTGATAATGGGGTCACAACAGAACTGAGCGCAACCCAGCATAGTGGTGCGGGTCAGTTTACCTATCCACAGGGCAAGACCGCCACGATGCTTGTGAACGTCTCCGGCTCGATCAATGGCGTCAATGATGCTCAGGCCACGATTGGGACCAACACCATCTCTGGCTGGGCGACCAGCGGTTTCTTCTGTGGCGCGAACGATGTCTATCGCGTCTATTTTTCGGCTCAGTTCAGCCAGCCGTTTGCCTCGACTGGAACCTGGTTTAACAATATCGTGACGCCGGGCCAGGCGACGACGAC
>DASSXK010000285.1:0-10445 GCA_035703945.1 Ktedonobacteraceae bacterium
TGCGAATTGGTCGAGTAGTGAGCCCCAGCCTGCTGCGCTGCCAGTAAAGCCGTGGAGCAGGACCAGTGCAGGGCTGCCTGGCACCTGGGTTCCACGCAGCTCGACACCAAATTGCAAACCATTGACGGTAAGAAGCTGGCTACCCATGCTTAACGCTTCTCCGTTCGTAGCTCAGGGAGTTGCTCTGTTAGAGCTATTTCCATCGCCTGCCAGAGTTGACGGTGCATTGTGACGTTGCTCTCTCGCCAGGTTGGGATCTCCAGAATCTGGAGACCATCCTGGTTCAGGCAGCGAGGAAAAGCCTCGCGGAACTCTTCCCAGCTCTCGATCCGTTGCAAGTTTCCTTCATATAAGCGAGCGGCATGGGCGAAATCGAGACCGGTTGGAACGCCGAATAGTTCTTCGAAATGCTCCGGATGCTCGGCCTGGGGCAGGAATGAGAAGATGCCACCGCCATCGTTGTTAATCAGCACGATTGTCAGGTTTAGATGGTGGAGCAGGGTTGGCAGGAGGCCATTCATATCATGTAAGAAGGAAAGGTCGCCCAAAACCAGCACCGTGCGTTCGTTTTCTGCTGCAACGGCACTCGTTCCAACTGCCGTTGAAATGACACCATCGATTCCGTTGGCTCCTCGATTGCACATAATCCTGATATGTCGGTTGGCGCCCCAGAAAAAGGTGTCGAGATCGCGTACAGGCATACTGTTTCCGACAAAGAGGGTCGCATCTTCGGGTAGCAGTTTTGCCAGTTCTGTAAAGACACGACCTTCAAACATTGCCGGGAAGTCCTGAATGGTTTTCTCAAGAGCCTGGCGGGTGGTTTTCTCGGCTTGCTGCCAGCTTGTGGTCCAATGATTTCTTTTTTCAGTTGTTGGTTTAAGCCTGGCAAGCAGACTTTGGCAGAAGGCTTGAGGGTCAGTATGGAGCAGGTGCGTTGCCAATTGGGTTGGTTCTTCCCAGCCCATCTGCCCATCAACGACAAGCAGAGGACAATCTGGATAACTTTTCAGAAAGAGCAGGAAAGGTTTGGCCGTTGGCATCGCTCCAAAGCGTAGAATCACCTCGGGCGTGCAGGTGGAGATAAAGCTTCCACTGCGCAGAAAGGCGTCATAGCAGGTGAGCATTAAGGGATGTTTCCGCCAGCGCAATTGCGAAAGCGGATCGGCCAGCACCGGATAATTGAGGCGCTCTGCCAGTTGCATGAGCGCCTCAAACAACGTGGAATCTGTCTGGGGGCCAACGACGATTAATCCTCGCTCTTTGCTTGCCAGGAGTTCCCGGATATGTTCGAGTTGTTCCTCGCTGGGAGCGGCCTGGCTGGCATCTGTGACCTCAACATAGGGCCGATGGTCAGGGCGACCATACCAGGCGGATTTCTCGCGCTGTTCCTCAGGTGGGAGGGGCTGATCCTTGATGGGATCTGGCGTAAGAGGTTCGCGAAATGGAAAATTGAGCTGAATGGGTCCAGCCGGATTTGCAGAGGCCAGAGCGGCCGCACGGTCTGCCGTTGTACGGATGTAGCGTAGAGCAGCGTTTGTCGCTTCGGGTAGTGCCAGCTCAGCAAAACATTTGACATAACTTCCATAGAGGCGGTTTTGATCAATTGCCTGAGGAGCTCCGTTATCGCGTAGTTCGGGTGGTCGGTCTGCCGTTAAAACAAGCAAGGGAATATGCGATTGTTTGGCCTCAACTACTGCCGGTAGAAAGTTTGCGGCGGCGGTTCCCGATGTGCAGACCAGGGCGACAGGTTTGGCCAGCCGTTTAGCCATCCCGAGGGCGAAGAAGGCGGCAGAACGCTCATCAACATGCATCCAATGTTTGATCTCTGGATGTGCTGCGAAGGCAAAGGCCAGGGGTGTCGAACGCGAACCGGGGCAGATGACAACATTGATGATGCCTGAGCGTGCCAGTTCATCAACAAAAGCTCCTACATATGCATAGGTTGGATTAGTGGGGGTAGGGACCCCGGAATTGTTCTTCATATCAGATTTTCGTTCTTTCAGTCTTCACCACCCAGGCCTCGGAGCATCACCTGGAGCTTCAAACAGGATTCAATATACTCGCTGGCCGGTTCCGAATCGCCAACGATGCCACATCCGGCAAAAAGCGTCGCGAGATCGTGGTTCAGGAGACCTGAGCGTAAGGCGACTGCAAATTCGCCATTGCCCCGGGCATCGAGCCAACCGACCGGAGCTGCGTACCAGCCGCGATCTAACCTCTCCCCGCTACGAATGGCTTGCAATGCGGCTCGGCGAGGAACGCCTCCGACTGCGGGCGTGGGATGCAGGGTCGCAACAATTTCTAGAATGCTGTGTCCGTTTCGCAGCTCTCCGCTAATATCGGTTGCCAGGTGTTGAACGTTTTTGAGTTTTAGCAGGTGTGGGGTATTGGCGACCTGAAGCTGGGTGCAGAAACGTATCATCGCTTGTTTTATCATATCGACAACGATCCGGTGCTCACCAGCATTCTTCATGCTTTGCAGGAGTTCCTGACCAATCTGTTGATCCTCCTCCTCCGAGGAGCCGCGTGGGGCGGTACCAGCCAGGGCCATCGTGCTGATATGTCCCTGCTGGGCCTTGACGAGCCGTTCAGGGGTGGCACCAACGAAGTAGCGGCTTCCACGCTGAATCGCGAAGACATAGGCCCCTGGATAGAGCTCACGCAGACGTGCGAGGACATCTTCGGCCAGGAAGGCTTCGTCGGCGTTGCCTGTTTCAACCTGGATCGCGCGGGCCAGGACAACTTTTTTGTAGGCTCCTTGCTGAATCTGTTGGACGTTCCGTTCAACCAGATTCATCCATTCCTGCCGTGATTGAAGGCTTTGGTTTGGATGATGATAAAGGATGCCAGACGTCTGTAAGTCTGGTTGGGACCCGGAGTCTTCAACGGCCGATTTTAACCGATGAAGTGAGCTACAAATGTCTTCAAGCAGTTCCTCGACATCATCGGTTTCTTCAACGAGCTGATTGATCGTGAGTGTGCTTGACTGGCCTGCCTGTCCGAAGAGGAAGCGCGGCAGCCTGAGTGAGCCCGCCGAAAAGCCTTCCCAGAGATCTGTATGCTGGGAGGATTCATCAAAGGCGAAGCCGCCACAAAGCAGCGGGCCACCTGGCTGATCAGTGCTCACGCCAGGTGCATAGTCAATAATTGCTGATTGCAAAAGATCCTGCCAGATCTGGCTGGCTGTCGTATAACGGGTAGGGCCGCTGGTCTCAATTTTGAAGACGACTCCGAGGCCGACCAGGGCATCCTGTTTGTCGGGGCGTTCCCAATAAAAGCGCTCATCCATCTGGCTCGACTGGGAGCCGGTAAAGATTCTCAGGCTATCAAACCAGCCCACTGGCTGGATAAAGCTTGCAAGGATACTTTGATGCTGGTTGGTTGCGCGTTTAGAGGCCCGGCGTAAGGTTGCGCGTAACTGTTCTCGATCGCAGTGGAGTGGCCAGGAAGTTGTTTTGCTGGTCTCCTGCGTCACGTGCGTTGTTACCACATCCATAACTCCTTTATACCTCTCTCTCAGACTAAATTTGTAATTATTTTCTGTGATAGATGCCAATACATATTATAGGTCACAGGCGTAAGATTGGTCACTGCTCAGTAAGCTTGTCGAGCTTACCTTAATAAGGACGCCTGTGTCCTCCAACCCGAGCCAGTTGCTGAGCTGCCCGTTTATATAACGAACGTGTTACTCTCTGTATATACTCATCTATGCGAATGTCTATCCATTAGCTGATTTGTGAGTAGCTTGTGAGAGCTTAAGCAGGTGTAAGCTTCCCTCGTTGAGGGCGAGCATCGGCATATGCAGGTAACTGGACTTTGCTAAGCACTGACGCCATGTTTGGCTAGCCATCATTGCCTGGTTGTATAACTCTTATTATCGCATAGATTTTGAAATATGACGAATAGTATCTTTGCTTCTAATCTGCTAAGAAGGGTCTGGCAGCCAATTATTACGCCGCCGGACCCTTGCTTCAATATAATCTCTCTGATTGGGAAACGAAACCTTGGACACAAGGCAGGTTTTTCTGCACTCACATTCGTTTATTTCCCGTACTTTACACCGTACTTTCGCTAAGGGGGAGGACAATTGAGAATGTGCTTCCTTCTCCCACCTCACTCTGGATTTCCAGGTGTCCGTTATGCTGTTCTATGATTGTGCGAGCGAGATAGAGTCCCAGTCCCCAACCTCTTGAGGTACCATTTTGCATTTCGATATCAGGGACACGATAAAATTGTTCTGTAATGTGTGAAAGATATTCATCTCGGATGCCTACACCATGGTCCTGGACTGCGATGATGACATCTTCGCTGGTCCTTTGCACTTGAACGTTAATGGGAGTTCCTTTTGGGGAATAGAAGTAAGCGTTAGTAAGCAAATGGAGGAGCGCCTGAGCGAGATGTTCCGAATCCACATTGGCTTCCATCGGCTCTTCGCATATTTCAACCTCGAAGCCTGGAACGACCCCATAAGTGGAGGTGAACTTCTTCAGGACCTTGTAACAAAGTTCGACAATATCAGATCGACTTGGGTGTAGAACGACCTGAAGTGACTGGATATGATCCGTCTCTTGTAGGTCCTGCACAAGCTGCTTCAGGTAGGAAATGGAATGCTCCATATTGGCAACTGTTCCGCGAACTTTCTGTAGACAATTCGGCTGCTGTAGTTGTTGTTCAGCTAGCAGGGCCATATCCTCTAACTTTGTCAAAGGAGGAGCTAGCTCCTGGGCGACCGTGTTAAGCAAGCTATCTTTAGCGGCACTGGTTGTCTTCAACTCGCGTGTGCGTTGTGCGACCTCGCGTTCCATCGAAAGGGCATACTGCTCCAGGGCTCGTTGTTGGATGCCAACCTGGCGGCGCAACTGGCGGGTATGCAGAGCGCGTTCCAAAGAAGCGAGGAAAGCATCGCGTTGAATAGGTTTGAGAATATAATCGTAGGCTCCTCCGCGTAGTGCTTGAATTGCCATCTCCTGTTTGCTGTGTCCTGTAATCAGGAGCACAGGGGTCTCTGGGTGCCGTTCAGTCACGATATCCAAAAGCTCCAGCCCATCCATACCAGGCATAAGGATATCGCTGATGATGACGTCATAATCTTGCTCCTGGAGCAAGTTAAGTGCCATCGACGCCTCTGCTGTTGTTTGGACCTCGACCCCAATCATGCGTAAGGAGATGGTAGTAGGGAGGGCTTTTAGCAGGGCGGGATCGTCGTCAACCAGCAGGATACGTGTTGTCTCCATACAGGAAATCTCCTTTTCTTATACATTCTCTACTGTAGTAATACATTATTAGAAAAGGCATGGTTTCATACTTAGCCAGATTTTCTACGCTGCATGACGGTATGGAGTATTGATCTGGTTATTTATCGTTTGCAACAGGATAAAAAGAAAACGACAGTGACGAGGTTTGATAAAGAAATGACCTTGCGTTTGCGAGAAGAGCCAGGAATGGAGTTGAGGTATTGAGCCTCAGATATTGTCTTCTAGCAACTGAAGGGCCGCATGATCAGGCGGCAATCAGTAAATTGTTGCAACTAAGCGGCCTAAAAGAGTTTAAAGGTGAAAAAGTTCGTTTTCATCCAATTTGTTATGACACCTTACTCGTTATCTTAGGCGAAGGTACTTCCTCAACACTTAAAAATAGCCGCAAATCCAGGCATTCTACTCGCCAGTTGGCTCGCTTTCGAGCAATGTTTTGAGACGCGACAGACGTTGATCCCATTGGGTACTGATTTGGTTGATCCACTCATTTATATCGCTAAGAGGTTCCGGGTTCAGGGTATAGCGTTTTTCACGGCCCCTTTGCTGGATCGCTACCAGGCCCGCCTGTTCAAGCACATGCAGATGTTTCAGCAATCCCTGGCGCGTGATGGGATATTCTGTTGCGAGTTGCGTTGCTGTCTTAGGGCTGTTTTTCGCCAGATTTATCAGAAGATCACGGCGTGTCGAGTCAGCCAGGGCGTCAAATACGTGCGTATTCATCGGTATTGTAAACTCCTCTTGTCCAGGAAGGGATTGGAGGTCTCTCTAGGATTTGAGACTTCTATTAGTATAGTAGAGACCTCCAGTGTAACATAGGGCCTAGAAGCCTTCTGGACGGGGGAGATTTCGACCATCAATGAAAGCCTTCAAGTTCTCCAGTGCCATCTCCCAACCCTGGTTATCTTGATCAAGACGTGCCTGACGTGATTCTTCTGAAAGTGACTCAAAGCCTGTCTCAGTGACTGTAAAACGTGTGCCGCCATTTTCTTCTTCGAGGGTATAGGTTGTCGTCAACGTTCTATCGGGTAGATTGCGAGTCGTAATTTGTCGCGGAGGGTCGAGCAGTTCAATCACAGCTACCTCAACGTCAACCTCGTTGATGCGGACAGAGATTGTGTTGCCATTTTGGGAAAAGGATGTGCCGGGTGCGAACCATTGCGCGATCTGCATGGGATCTATGACCGCTTGCCAGACACGTTCGCGCGGGGCTGCAATCCAGATGCTGCGTTCGATAGCAAGCTTTTCCATCCTTTGATTAACCTTTCTGAGCGAGCTGGATCAGATTGCCACATGTATCATCAAAGACGGCAATGGTGTTTGGTCCCATCGAAGTAGGGGGCATTGTAAATGTGACATTCAGTTGCTTCATTCTTTCAAATTCTTTTTGAAGATCCTCAACTGCAAATGAGGTTGCAGCGATCCCCTGATCATACAAAGCCTTTTGAAAGGTTCTGCTTGCCGGGTTATCGTTCGGTTCAAGCAGCAATTGGACGCCATCAGATTCTTCGGCTGAGGTAACGGTTAGCCATTTAAATTGTCCAACCGGAAAGTCTGATTTTTTAATAAAACCCAGAATCTCGGTATAAAACTGGAGAGCCTTGTCCTGGTTATCCACAAACACACTTGTAAGATAGATCCTCATTGTATGTTCCTCCATGATAATTGATGGCATTTTTATCTGCAACCTTTTGGTTTCAATAGAAACTAACATTTTTAACTTGTTACGTCAAGGACCCTGAGGATTATCGATAAATGAGCAAGGTTCATGGTTGATTATTCACGGAAAATTGAGTGGGTTAAAAGGTGATGGCTTTAACCATTGAGATTTTTCTGTGTAGCTAAGCTCAATTCATTATCTACCTGTAGCACAGCAGGGAACTTTTTACTACGTATGTACGTCCATAGAATCAAGGAGGTACATAGATCTATGTATATTGCACGACGCCTTTTCTATGTATGCATTTTTCTACTTATTACAGGAAGCCTTGCTGGTTGCGGGAATGCAACGCCTTATTCCAGTTCGGGAAGCGCTTCGGCCTCGCCGGGGCCAACAGGAACTACTGGTAGCGCCTCAGCCTTGCCGAGTAAGACCGCAAGCAAAGCTACTCCCTCAACAGTTCCGGCTAATACTTCGGGTGGTTCTCAAGGCCAGGTGAGGCTTGAAATAAGCAAAAATACTTATGCGACTGGCGATAGTATTACTGTGCTGATAATAAATAATTCTGGGCAAAGTATTTTTGTGTCTCCCTATCAAACGCAATGCACAAAAGTGACGCTGGAACGGCTTGCGAATAACGCCTGGGGTTCACGCAAGGATTGTTTTGTTGCCCCTGCTTCCGGGTTTGCCTTGACCGAAATAAAGACAGGCCAGGAAGAGAAGCAAACCTTAAGACCGCTCAGTGGAAGCGTTATGCGGCCAGCTTCCTTGTCTGGTGTCTGGTTAGCTGGAATATATAGAATCACGTTGGCGTATAGCCCGACCCCGGATAGCGAAAATGCTACCTATACATTGGTCCATTCCAGTACTTTTGAAATTAAGTGACTTATTATTATGAACTTACGATAGTTCATCTTATTCATAAATTGTAGAGAATGTATATAAAAGAAGACTCGTTTAATGAGTCTTCTTTTATTATCTTATATATGCTATTTATGCTATGTCTCTTGACATCTAGATATATATACTTTATGCTTGAAGAGCAAATCCATAAAATCTATCAACTTGTCCATTGTCAGCCGTAATACGTGGGGGCGTAGTTGGCTAACAATCCTGGTATTGGTGTCACTAATTTTATGGATAAAGTACTCGATAACGCTTGCTTGTTTAACAATTGCAACATCTTTCCTATCTTTCGGTGCTAATGAAAGGGGTTTGTTGCCTTCTGGGTAAGCTCAGCTACTTTTATTAAACAGAGTTCTGGAACCCGTTTTACCTTTCTATCTTGTTGCCTCTTTTTAATTGCTCTATGGAGGTTTCGTACAAGCATGTCACTTTTCTCTTTTAAAAAGCGCCCTGTCAGAATGGGTGCGGCTGTGACCACGGCCTTAACCCTCGCGGCCCTGGGTAGCAGTTTATTGCAGGGATCTGCTGTGATGGCTCGCCCTGTGCAGCCTATTTTCAATCACTACCTCGCGACCAACTTCGACGACGATTCTCAGCGTGCTACCGGTGATCCTGCTGTACCTGGTGGTGCGGCTGCGCAACAGGATGCGAATGCCGCTTACCCCAGTACCACGATTAAGTATGATCAGGTGCAGGGTGCGATCAAAGCCTTCCAGGCCCAGTCGCTGCGCCCTTCGGGTAGCGATAATGACCGTCAGTCCTGGAAACTGGTTGGTCCTTCCACCGGAAATGTTCCAGGCCCGGTAACATACACTGGCCTGCCTACCACGAACTCCGGTCGTACAACAGCCCTCGCGATTTCCAACCACTGCGACGTTGCTTCATGTACAGTCTGGCTTGGTGCGGCTGGTGGTGGCGTTTGGAAAACCAACAATGCCCTGGCAACTGTTCCAACCTGGCACAATTCTTCGAGTGGTTTGACCTCCGATGCAATTGGTTCGATCACAGTCGATCCGACCGATCCCAGCGGCAAAACCCTGTATGTTGGAACTGGGGAGCCCAATGGCTCCAGTGATTCCGAAGCTGGCGTTGGCCTGTTCAAATCAACCAATTACGGCGAAAGCTGGAAACTGCTTCCTGGCAGCGTGCCAGCGGCGAAAGATCGCTCAATCGGTTGGGTCGCAATTGATCCAATCAACTCGAAGCATATCTACATTGGTACCGACGTTGCTCGCCACGGCTCTTCGAGCATAAATGGCGGTCGTTTTACTCCTCCAGATGCGCCAATAATTGGTCTGTACGAGTCGAACGATGGTGGCGTAACCTTCAAATTGGTGTTTAACAAACCCGCTGACACTGTCAATCCTGGATCACCTAATGGAAGTGACTTCTTCCGTGGTGGCGTCTCGAAGGTTATCTTTGATCGCACTGGTTTGACCAAAAATCAGCCCTCGAACGTCTACCTGTCAGTTTTTGACTATGGGCTGTATCGCCGTTCCGGCACTGGAGTATTCGAGCAGGTCTTTGCGGCTAACGGCCGTGGTGCAGTTGCTCAAAGCCTGGTTGCGCGGACCGAATTTGCTCTTGCTCCAATGAAGAATGGTAAATTGCGTATCTACCTGGGTGATTCATTTACAGATCCCCTGCCACCTCATGCGAACCTTGCGTACTTCTATCGCGTCGATGATGCCAACGTACCGGCAGCGACATTGACTGATGGCATCAACAATCTTGGTTGGACGTTGTTGTCAAATTCGACCAAAGGCACACCTGGCTATACCTCCTACAACTTCTGTGGTGGTCAGTGTACCTACGATATGCCGATCTTCTCACCTGCTGGCCATCCGGACACCGTCTGGATCGGCGGGCAGATGCAGTACAATGAGATCTTTACCGCTCATCCCCCAACCAATGGCCGTGCGGTACAGCGTTCAACCAATGCTGGTGTGCTCTTTACCGATATGACCAATGAGCTGCCCAAGAATTCGCAGCCTCCGCTGGGCATGCATCCTGACCAGCACACGATGGCGTTTGATCCCAACAATCCCAATATCGCCTTCCTGGGAAGTGATGGCGGAATTGTTCGCACCAATGGTCAGTACACAGACTTCTCCTCTGATTGTAACAATCGTGGCCTCGCCCCGGCTGATCTGGCGACGTGTAAACTGTCGCTGAGCTCGATCCCTGTCACGATCATCAGCATGAACAAGGGTCTCTCGACCATTCAGTTCCAGTCGGTTTCGGTTGATCCTAACAATCCGAAGGGTCAGATCATGGGTGGCTCACAGGACAACGGAACCTGGGCATTTAATTCCCAGGCTAATCCAACCTGGATTGAGTCGGTTGGTGGCGATGGCGGACAATCTGGCTTCAACGTCGGAAACTCGAACATTCGCATCCATACCTACACCGGTCCGGATGGGGATGTCAACTTCCAGGGCTCCAATCCTCTGGGTTGGGACTTCGTTAGCGGCCCTCTGGATGCCAGCAAGGAAGCTGCTTCGTTCTATGTGCCGCTACAGACCGATCCAAAAGTTGGTGGCTCAATCTTCATTGGCTTGCAACGTGTCTGGCGAACACAGGACAATGGTGGTTCTCAGGCTTTCCTCGACCAGCATTGTAACGAG
>DASSXK010000319.1:0-2547 GCA_035703945.1 Ktedonobacteraceae bacterium
GTGGTTGAGGTAAATGCCCTGCTCGATCATAATAATATTACCGCCCGGCTTGCGGTTGAATTGATGGTCTCGGCACTGGGAAAAAAAATATGGTAATCTGCTCACTTCGCTGACTGAACGCGCTTATGAAGCTTGCTGAACAGTTGCCAGCTTCGCTCCAGTTGGAGGGCTTCCAACGTTGCCTGATTGAGAAGCGTTCAGTAGGCGCGCGAGCGCCGTTGCGAAGTGTCTTTTAATAATTAGCTGCTCACTTCGCTGACTGAATGCGCTTGAGCGTCGTTGCGAAGTAACTTTTAATGGTTTGTTGGCCTTGCTTACACGCTCCACACAAGCCAGCGGGTCGCGGTAAGCAAGGCCAACAAACCAGGAATATATCTCTCTACTTCTCCAGGACTCGGCGTCGATAGAGCGCCAAAATAGCCAGGAAACCCAATGTGCCAAAGACCGGCCCTCCGCCGAGCAGCAGCAAGGTCGTTTGGAAGAACGAAGTCCTGGCATTGTCAACCAGCGCATCTCGTTTACCACAATCGGTTTGAGGGATTTGAGACGTTGGAGTTGCCTGTGGAGCCACATTGGTTTTCCGTCTATACCCCCTCTTATGCACTATATGATGGGCCGTGTGTCCTTCAGCTTCAGGAGTAACGGATGCAGCGGGTAAGCCTGGCCCTAACGTCGGGGTCCCATCAGGCGTCACGGTGATACTTGGAGGAACGGGCGTCACAGTGCCTGAAGGGAGAACTGTAGGGTCAGGATCTGGTGCTACTGAAGGTGTTGGCGTAACAACCGAGTCCGTTGGTTCAGGCATAGGCGTTACTCCCGGCGTTGAAAAAGCAGTTGGAGTGGGAGAGGCAAACGTAAACGTGGGGGTTGGACAGTTAGAGCCGCCACCGCCGCCGCCGTTCCCTTTGTTTCCACCTTGAGTAGGAACAGGCGTTGGGGTCACGCCAACTGTTGGGGATGGAGTGTTTTGCACGATTATCAGCGTCGGCATCTGAGTTGGCGTTGGCGTTGCCACAGCCTCCGTTGGGGTTGCTGTCGCGGTCGCGGTCGCGGTAGGCACGATTTTGGCAGTTTCTCCCTGATAATGTGGAGATCCTCCCCCCTGTAACAAATGAGAAACTGCATTATTTACTGTAACAAAAAGTAGGGATATGCTAATACAAATACTGAGCAGAGCAAAGAGGGCCAGTATCGCCCGACTATAACTATCACGATTCCATAAAGCCATCAAGGTGTCGATCATTTCATTCCCATCCTATCCACATCTACTTCACACCCCACACAATTCATCCTATGACACCGTTTGATTTTCTTTTGAGGCCTCTAGTTGCTTTAACCAGCGCGGCATATTGGATCGAATTTCGGTCGCATCCCAATCATATTTGTGCATTAAGACCGTCTCAATTTCCGCCGTATCTCTTTTCGTATAAGGCTTGGATGGGACCGTCTGAG
Source organism: Ktedonobacteraceae bacterium (assembly GCA_035703945.1). GTDB lineage: Bacteria > Chloroflexota > Ktedonobacteria > Ktedonobacterales > Ktedonobacteraceae > DASSXK01. Next base: position 1,453 of record DASSXK010000319.1, read on the forward strand.
AAATCACTGTTTCGACGATGTGTTGTTTGCTGGCCTGCTGGAAACGTTGAAGGATGCATTCCAGATACATTGCACATTCCAACGGTCGCTCAACCTCAAAAATTGCTCGTTGCGGCCAATGTTCGGCCTGAAAGGCAATTGCTCCACGTAAACGTGAGACATGCAACAGGGAATGATAGTCCAGTATAATTTGCCGCCTGCGCCCCAGATAAAGCATACGCAGATTGGTCAGGATCAACAAACCATGGTCTAAAGGAGGATAGACCCTGGAAGCAGTCCCAGGACGCTCACCACACAGGGTAGCCTGGGTACTATAATGTGCTTCTTCCGCTGTCAGCAACAAGATGGGGACAGACAAAACTGGCAGTTGCTCTCCTTGCAGTTGTCGAGCCAGTTTTCCCTCATCAAAACGGTGCGTACGCCGTTGCGGCACGACTCTGGCAGCCGGGGGTAAAATTTTCACGGGAGAGCCTGGAACCGGGGTTTCTATCTGATTCTTTGAAAGCTCTGGCACAGAAGGACCCGGCACAACCAGCTTTTCAAACTCGCGGGTGACACGTGATGTGCCCGATAGAGGTACATTTCCCAGGTCGATTTTAGCAGTCTTCTCGCTCAAGGGTGGTGGCATCATAATAATCGGTCGATCAGTTTGTAATTGCTGCGACTTCCTTCCTGGTAGCGTATTTTGCTCAACCAGAATGCCGCGTGCAGTGAGTATAGTTGCAATAGCATTGGCATCCTCAAGCGTCGGAATACCGCGCAACACCAGCTTTTTCTGCCGTAAGCTCAGAACTATACGCGCAGAGGACACCCCCAATGACCTGCGATAAATCAACTGCACTGAATTGAGATCACTTAAAGGATAGCGACTTCCGGCCACTTCTAGATGGTCACGATATAGCAGAAACCTTTTGCCCCAACCGAAGCTACAACTGACAATTGGCGGTTCTTTATACATTCTTCACTCCTCCCTACCACATCAATACAAGCGCAATTTTCCATGTCATTCACTACAAACGAATTATCAATGCAGTTGTAACGACTATCGATGTATTCATTGGTGTACATTTTATAGAATATTAAAATCAAATATTC
>DASSXK010000365.1:0-4468 GCA_035703945.1 Ktedonobacteraceae bacterium
GCGCTGATCGCGGAGCGTTTTCCTACCAGGATTCGCTACACGGGGGCTTCGCTTGGCTATCAATTGGCCTCTGTCACGGCTGGTGGCTCGGCTCCGATTATTGCGACCTATGTGCTGGGGAATTACAAAACAATCGGGGGAGGCATTGCGATTGCTGCTCCCCCGTATCTGTTGATAGCCGTCTACATGATTGCGATGACGGTTATCTCATTTATCGCGGTACAGTTTCTTGGTGGGCGTGTTGACGATGCCTAAGCCTACTTTGTGATGAGATAGGTATCGTATTTATGTTGAAGAGCGGCGACAGTGGAGGTATCGACCGGCGTGCCTTCTAGAAATGCCGAGCCAAGTTCCTTGTAGTAGTGCTCCAGGCCACCAGGAGAATCGATTTCAAGGATTCTGGCTGGCTCGTTCCCTGAATTTCTGAGGCTGTGATTGGTGCCCCTGGGGACAAAGACGAACGTTCCAGCCCCGGCCTGGATAATTTTTTCATCACAGGTCAGTTCGATCTCTCCTGCCAGGATATACCAGGCATGGCTATAATGTTGATGGACATGAAGTGGTTGACCGGATGTTTGAGGTGGTAAGGCGTGCTCGATAAGCGAATAACGTCCACTAGTCTCAGTACTGTTTACCATGATGGTGCTTTTGGTTGACCCGATCAGGATTGATCTGTCCTCCGTTGGTTCGATCACAAGAATATCCTGCATATTTCACCTCGCCTTTGAAAGCTACTTTTACCCTGCTTGTTATGAACATATCTTGCTGTTAAAAAGTATAACATAGCAGATGATTGCGGCTTGCTCTGGTATTCTCTTATTCGCCTTACTGTGCTGTCTGGCTTTGGCGTACTCTTTCTATATTGGTCACTTGCTAGATGACAATTCGTGCCGCTTCAAAAGCAGGCCTATCGCTTGAATCACTTTGGAAGAATGTGTATACTTTTCAAAAAAGGAGCCGAAGAGATGTGCATATTTGTTTTCTATTGACGCCGCTATATTTCATCAAAAAGTGCCCTCATCCAGCTTCTCATCTGCTTTCATAGGGATGAGCTATTTTGTTACTATTTTGTGTCCCGCTGCTTCGCTTGCTCCATTCGTGCGCCACCGGTTTGGCAAGGACAGCGTCCTTGCAACCTGGCCGGGGAAGCGTTTCCCCTGCACCCTTAACGCTTGTAAAAATAGCTTTCTGGTAAAATCTTTACAAGAATGGAGCAGAAATCAAATGTATCGTATTCCTGAAGAATTTGCACGTTTTATGCTGGAGTTGTTTGGTGAGAAGGGGCAGCACTGGCTCGATCGGTTGCCGTCGCTGCTTGCTGGCTATGAGGAACGTTGGAATCTGACGTTGAAAGAGCCTGTCCAAAATCTCTCATTTAACTATGTGGCACCGGGGACGCTCGCCGATGGTCGTGAGGTGATGTTGAAGACTGGTTTGACTGATGAGTTCCCGTCTCAACCAGAAGCTCTACAGCACTTTAACGGACATGGAGCGGTGCAGCTATTGGCCTATGATGAGGCGGAGGCAATGGCTTTGCTAGAGCTTCTCAAGCCGGGCATATCGCTGCGTAATGTGCAGGATGATGAGGCCGCGCTTTCAGCAGCGGCGACAGTGATGCGCCAGCTATGGCGTCCTCTCCCAGCACGGCATTATCCATTCCCCACGATTCAGGATTGGGGCAAAGGTTTTGCACGCCTGCGAAATCTTTACAATGGCGGAACGGGACCGATCGATCCTGCGATTTTCGATAGGGCAGAGCAGCTTTATGCTGACCTCTGCGCCTCGATGGCCGAACCTGTCCTGCTGCATGGCGATCTTCACCAGGATAATATTCTGTCCGCCGAACGTGAGCCCTGGCTGGCAGTAGATCCCAAGGGAGTAATAGGAGAGCCCGCCTACGAAACAGGCGCACTCTTACGTAACTTCTGGCCCGATATTCTCTCTGTGCCTGATGCACGCTCTCTTACAGTCAGGCGTATCGATCAACTTGCGGCGGAACTTGACTTTGGGCGTGAGCGTATTCATGCCTGGGCGTTTTCTCAGGCTGTGCTATCGGTTGTGTGGGGAATTGAGGATACGGGTAGATACGAGGCCCGGGGGATGTACTTTGTTGACCTGTTGAACTCGATCAAGGTGTAATAGAAGAATCAGGCAGTCACATGGATATTGCTGATTACGTGTGAGAAATACGCTTTTTTTGACTAATTGCTTAACATATTCCATAATCAAAGAGAGATCCAACGATGGATACCTTCAAACGCAATCTATGGGAGGGGAGTGGGGACTGAAAAGTAAGAAAGCAGAGAAGCTATGACTGACAAGAAACGTTTTGGAATCATTGGCTGTGGCGTAATCGGAGACGTCCATGCCCAGGCTATTTCTCTCTTGCCCGATGCCGAACTGGTTGCTGTTGCCGATAACGTGCCCGAAAAGGCTCAAAATCTGGCGGCTAAATTTCATGTCACACCCTATAACAACCTGGATGAGATGCTGGCAAAGGAACAACTTGATGTTGTGACGATTGGTACCCCCAGCGGCCAGCACGGAGAGCAGGCCTGCGCCGTGATGCGCTCAGGTCGCCATGTGATCGTCGAGAAGCCGATGGAGATTCATCTGGACTCGATCGCGGAGATGCTCCGTGTGCAGCGCGAGAGCGGCGTGAAACTGGCCGTGATCAGCCAGCATCGCTTTGATGAAGCGACACAGCAGGTGCATGCCCTGGTTGAACAAGAGGCATTCGGTAAACTGGTGATGGGGAACGCGATTATTCCCTGGTGGCGCTCACAGAAGTATTATGATAGCGGAGCCTGGCGCGGAACCTGGGCCCTGGATGGTGGTGGGGTCCTGATGAATCAGTCTATTCACTCCATCGATCTTTTGCAATGGTTAATGGGACCCGTCAGAAGCATCACGGCCTATACTGATACGCTGGCCCATCAGATGGAGACCGAAGATGTGGCGGTTGCCGTGTTGCGCTTTGCGAACGGGGCGCTGGGGACCATCGCGGCTACAACGGCCGCCTATCCCGGCGTAAGTACACGCATCGAGATCTTTGGCGATCAAGGCTCGGCTGTGATCGAAGATGATAAATTGAAGTATCTCCATCTTGCCAGAGATGAGCGCGAGGGGGAAGAAGTTGGGCCTTACGGCATCGGAAAGAAGGCTCAATCCATTGAAAATGCCAACAAATCGACTGCCCAGGACCCGGCGGCGATTGCTGTCAGGACGCACGCGGCCCAAATAGCTGATATGGTGCGGGCGATTCGCGAGGATGGGACACCTCTCGTAGATGGTATTGCAGGCAAGCATCCTGTTGAGATCATCCTGGGAATTTATGAGTCGGCTCGTACTCGCCGGGAGGTAATATTATCATGATTCGCCTTTCTGCCTTCGCGGACGAGATCTCGCCCGAATTGGATGAACAGATTGCTGTGCTCAGCAGCGAACAGGTGCATTTTATCGACCTGCGCAGCGTCTGGAATGTCAATGTGCTGGACCTCACTGATCAGCAAGTTGACATAATAAAAGAGAAGTTGACGGCGCATGGGATTGGTGTCGCCGCGTTGGGCTCTCCTCTCGGGAAAGTGCCGATTGATAGCTCCTTTAATGAACACTTGCAGCGGCTTGAGCGGGCTATTTCGCTGGCCCAGACCTTGCAGACGCGCTACATTCGGATCTTTTCTTTTTATCCGCCAGCGAAAGGACAGGGAAGTGGGGCACCGGGCTGGGCCTCCGATCCAGCGGACTACAGACAAGAGGTGCTACGTCGACTCCGTGAGATGACTGCGCGGGCCAGAGCCGCAAACATCATCCTCGTGCATGAAAATGAGAAGGAGATCTATGGAGACAGCATTGCACGCAATGTAGATCTGTTGAAGAATATCAACGATCCTCATTTCCGGTCGGTGCTGGACCCTGCCAACTATATCCAGTGTCAGCAGGAGCCGTATCCCCGTGCCTATGAGGAGACACGACCCTGGCTGGAATATGTTCATGTGAAGGATGCCCTCACGGATGGAAGCGTTGTGGCGGCAGGCGAAGGCGATTCCCACTGGCCAGACCTGCTACAACGTCTGCGGAAAGATGGCTACGACGGTTTCCTCACGCTGGAGCCGCACCTGGCGATGGCAGGTAAGTATCAGGGTTTCAGCGGTCCCGACCTGTTTCGAAAAGCCTCGCAGGCCTTGCAAAACCTGCTGAAAGAGATGGGCTGGGAATATGCCTGATCGTTCAGTTCAATGCTCCATAAACCGTGGCCGCAAACGGAGCATTGAACTGAACAGGAGTATCTCATCTTAGGAAATCGAAGTGCCTTGTAATGGAAAGCAAGCCATTCAATTGTATTGATGAGTGATAGGAAGCAGCTTTGCCAGGCGAAGCTGCTTTTTGCCTGGGTTGTGTCTGTTGTAATACTACCTGGTTGATTATATTGCTTAAAGGTTTATTTGGTTTCGCGAATACTGTTCCA
>DASSXK010000519.1:0-2564 GCA_035703945.1 Ktedonobacteraceae bacterium
ATCTTTTCATCTATTGGGATTGCGGGTGTGCTTGCCTCAGCCTATGTACTGATCCCGATTCTCTGGGGCCTGCTGGCCTTTCGCGAGCGCCTCTCATTTTCGCAGATCCAGGGGGTCTTTCTGGTGGTGGCTGGCGTGGCCTTCCTGGCGCTTCCCGCCAGCCTGTCGCTTTGGGGATTCACCGTTATGCTGGCGGGAATACTGTTGATCGGCTCCTGGAAACTTGCGAGGATGAGCTGGCTGCGCTATAAAACCAGCCCTGAATGAAATGATCTATCTGGGTTTTCTTGTCAAGCATGACTCATTTCTTGCAAGCTTCCAGAAGTGTCTGGAACAGCCAGAAGACAAACTTCTTACACTCAGCTTTCAGCGGGATGTTGTTCCATTGTCTGGTAGTGCAGGCCAACGACGCCTGACTGGAACTTCGTCGCATCTAGCAACTTGAGCTTCGTCCAGGCTTTGGTATCTTGAAAAAGGGGAGTACCACCGCCTAAGAGGATCGGATTGAGGAAGAGGCGATATTCATCAATCAGGCCCAGTCGCATAAATGAATGGGTCAGTCTGGGACTACCGAAGATCATAAGATCACCTCCGGATTCGCGTTTGAGTGCATGGATCTCTTCGGCTATCCGGTCCTTTATCAATCGGGTATTTTTCCAGTCCGCCGTTGAAAGTGTGCTTGAAAAGACGATTTTGGAGACATTACCAACCCAGCGAGCATGGGCGCGCTCACGCTCTGTAGCCGTCGGATCGTCCAGCACAGTTGGCCAATAGCTTTCCATTAGTTGATAGGTGACACGTCCATACATGGCAATATCAACTGACTTGAAAAGACCATCGACAAAGGGATTGAGCTCATCATCCACGATCGCCCACTCCAGCTCGCCGTTTGGGCCTACCGTGAAGCCATCAAGTGAGACATGCATAAATGAAATGACTTTTCTCATCGAATTCTCCTTTGTTTGTGAGTATCAACATCATCAGAATACCTCTTCAAAAGAGATCTGTCTTGAAAAAAATGGACAGGTGCGGCTTGCCATGAAAAGACACTTCGCAACGGCGCTCTCGCGCCTGCTGAGCGCTTAGCAAGCAGGCAACATTGGAAGCTTCCCAGATGGAGCGGTGCTCGTAACGATAGTACTGGCTTCTCCAGCGAGTTCAGCCAACGAAGTGAATGGCAAACCTATATTCGATGCTCTCCCCGCACAATTTGAGCCGGTGTTTGCCCGATAAAATGCTTGAGCGATCTGGTCATATGGGACTGATCAGCATAGCCAGCTTGATAGGCAGCGTTGGAGAACGACACGCCTTGCTCAATTAGTGTTACCACCTGACTCGCACGTTCGATCTGCTCAATTGTTTTGCAGGTTAAGCCCGTAGCGTATAAGAAATGACGCCTGACCGTACGCGAAGATAGCTCCTGTGGCTGATTTTGTAATGTTGCCTTCACGATTGGATCTTTGAGCAAGAGACCTTCGCGCACCAACCTGTCTACAAAAGTCTCAACATTTTCATAATCAGGCAGTTGCCAGCTAGAACCGGCAAGATGAAAGGTCTTTTTAACAACAAGGGGCAAGTAGGCTCGATCATCCAGGAGCGTTCTGGCAGGTACAGCAGCCAGAAACGTACCAAGCGGGAACGTCACGCCAAACCACTCGGTTCCTTCGGGCTGGGATACTGGAGTCGCTTTGGTTAATGGACCCTCGATAGAAACATGCATCTCTCCATTCCGCTTCAAAAAGAGCAGGTGCCAGCGGCCACTTGCTGGACAAACAGGGGCATAGCAGCTTCCGGCCTGCCCACGCCAGACCGCTTCTATATGTGGGGAATCCGACGCTCTTCCCTCAAAGCTAGAATCCATCTTCCTGCCTCCAATTTATCAGGTTATTTCTCTATTCAGCCTTCTCTCTCACATGAGAGACGATATACCAGATGTAGCATCAACCTCTTTATCTTCATCTTTTCTCGTTCCAAAAACTGGCAAAATTATAACATATGTTCTATACAGAAGCGAGATTATTCGACCATTAGAGGAAAAAACTGTGTCCATATTGTTTTGAAGATGCTAAAATAAACACAATAGTAAAGTTAGCAAATTGTACATTACTGGACTTCACAGTAGTATCCTGACACGATGTTAATTACAGGAGGCTGGCGATGCCCGACTTACCTTCGCTGCTTTCAGGCGGTATCATTGGTGGATTTATCGGAGCCTTTCTCGGAGGATTCGCTAAATTCTTTTGGGAGCAATGGCTTCCAGGCAGACTCACCTGGCGGCGTCAGCAGCAGGTTGATCGTGAAAAATTTTTGGCCCGTTTCCGCGATCCAGCCATCCGTGCGATCTCAGACCTGCATAGTCGGGTCCACGATATCTTAACCAGAAACGATATAGGCTACTTGAAAGAGATCGGACAGGAGAGTTACTATATCACAAGCACAACATTCCTGATTGCCCAATTCTTTGCCTGGCAAGAAATCTTGCGCCGCAAGGCTGCCATGCTGGACTATTATAAACTGATGAACTACCTCAGCGTCGTTGGGCGAAGCTTCTCGGATGGCCTGCC
>DASSXK010000644.1:0-4413 GCA_035703945.1 Ktedonobacteraceae bacterium
ATTAACATTGACAAAGCTTGGTGATACCCCAATGAAAGCCCAGTTTCCGCCAGAGAAGCACAATAGAATTATTAATGCCCATCTCAAAAGTGGTGCTATTGATATATCAGCCACAGACTGGATGGCTTCGCCTGCATTTGAACCAAAACAAGGGAATACCTATGCTATCTTTGTTACTGGTGGAGCATATGACGAATTAAAAGCAGTCTTTGATAAACTTGCAGAAGGAGCAAAAAAGGAGTGGTTTGAAGAATTGCATAATTTGCCATTTGGAACGTATGGACAGTTTTATGATAAATATGGCGTTCAGTGGATCTTTAGAGGAGATAAAAAAGAATAAGGAATATCTCAGCAAAACTGTCTGGTCCTGCCTGGGCGTGTTCGATGTGCTTGTGAGGACTCAGGTAGACGATTTCTGCTCCCTACTGATTCCACCAGATCTCTCATTTCTCCATCGCATGTCCTATCGGGATATAGGAGGCGAAGTTGGTGCCATTGTCTCCCGCCAATCTATCGATAGTCAGAGTTCCCGAACAACTTGAAGACGTTCGGGAACTTTAATCGAATTAAATGCCTCACTGATACCTGTGAATAACAAGGATGCTAAACAATCAGACGAACCAGTACCTCCGCGATAAGCAAGAAGACCAGGTCCAGTGCCAACAGCATCAGCAAGATAAAATCGATATGGGTTGCAATCGACGATGTACCAAGCAGGAGTTGGTGATTAAAGACCAGGTATTTTGTATACCAGAGCAGTGCCAGGAGCAGAATAAGCAGCAGGCTGAGTCCGAACCCGAACCAGCGAGCGCCGCGCCAGTCCTGACGGCTGGGCCAGAGCTCTGACGTGACCGTCAGGATCAGGTAGGGACAGAAGATCAGGGTCCACCAGGGCCAGCCGGGTCGAATCAACTGGAAATTAATATCCCAGATATTGTAGCCGGTCGCAGCCCAGTAGAGCAGGGCCAGCATCAAGATGCCACCGAAGAGTGGGGCGATTGCACTTAATCCATCCCCTACGTGGCTCATCATACGAGCGGGCGGGCGGACGTATTGCACCTCGCCCAGTTGCAGTGATTGTCGTCCGCTGCGTCTGATCACCTGCCCATTAGGCTGACGAGCCACAACAGGCTTGATTCGGAAGAGCGTGATATGCGTCACCCTGAATCCAAACGGGTAGAGCAGTAGAACAACAACCGCGTGACTGAGTTCATGCAGCATCACGCCGGGAGCGTTGAGCCAGAACCAGATCAGCAGGCCGCGTTCTCCAAGCAGATGGATGCCCAGTTCATCAACACGGCGGCGTAATCCCTGGCGCGTCATACGCAGCAGGTAAAAGAGCAGGAAAACGCCCCCGATGATTAACCAGGGTTCATAAGGTTTCATTTGTGCCAGAAGGGCAGGGTCCATAGCAATCCTCGTTACTCCAGGGATAGATTAATGACCACAGGAAATTGTAGAAGAAAAAGGCAAGAGAGTCAATAGAACTACAAGGAATTGACTGCTCAGCGTGATTTCCCCCCCGCCTGTGAAGATTCCTCGAAACCTTCCTTAACGGAGACCTCCTGAGGACTATTTGTTTGTAGTACCGACGCCTGGTTTGTTGCAGCAGTGGCCTCGCCAGCGCCGAGGCGTGGGGCCGGATTTTTGCGCTCGGCCATCACGCTCCAGACACCAAAGAGGGCCACACTGATCGCAAGAATATAGATCACAACCGGCACACTAAAGATGTCCGCAATCGCGCCAATACCCAGAATGATCGGGATCGAAAAGGCATTGTAGAGCATCAACTGAAGGGCCAGCACGCGGCCCTTGATCCATTCGGGCGTCAACTCCTGCACAGCGGTCTGAGCGGGAATATTGATCAGGTCCAGGGCGATTCCGGCTCCAAACATCAAAATGGCCACAAAGAGCACCAATAGAGGGCTGCCATGCCAGCCGGTCGGACTGATCAAACGCGCCACAATACTGGAGAGAGGCATACAGATCAGGATAATTGTAAAGGCGACACTCCCAATCATAATCGCCTTTGATTTTCCCAGGCGATCGATCAGGCGCGGCATAATCAACGATCCCAGCACCAGGCCAATTCCGGCCGGGGCGAAGACAAAGGCCATCGCGCTGGCCGGAAGTTCCAGAACCCGCGTGACGAAAGGCGTTGCCAGCTCTCCAATTACCAGCAGAACTACACCCGCGAACGAGAGCTGAATAACAGCAATCAGCAGGGGACTTTTGCGGCGAATGAAGGTCCAGCCCTGGTTCATCTCCTGCCAGATCGTGCCGACAATCTGACTGATCGAGCGCGACGACTCCTCGGCCTTGGCATGTTGCTCCGTTGGATTATCTATGTGTTTAAAACGCGAGGGCGGGATCATCGCGATCAAGACAGCGCAGACCAGATAGAGGATACCGATCAGGATGTAGAGGGAGTCAATTGGGAAGATCGCAAAGCCCAGAATGTGGAAGGTTGGCAGCAGACTGATGATCAACGGTGCCAGCAAAATAAATCCGACCGCCTGGGAAAGCATAAAAGTGATATTGAAAAGCGAGATGGCAGCGGGGATCTCCTCTGCCTCCACCAGCATCGGGATTGCCGATCCTTCGGCAGGGGTAAAAAACTGCCCGATTGTCGAAATCAAGAAGGTGAGCAGGTAGAGAGCGACTAACTGCTTACGGTTTGTAAATAAGGTGAAGACAAAACCGAAGGTTGCAATCGCACGCAGACAGTTACTCCCCCAGAGTACTCGTCGCTTGTTCATGCGATCAACAAAGACACCAGCAGGTGCTCCAAAAATGACAGCGGGAATACTGAAACAGATAATGGCGAGACCAACAAGTGTCGTTGATCCGGTGATCTCCTCAATCAGAACGATCAGGGCATAATTAGAAGCGTTCAGGATTGTCATGGAGATCAATTGCGCCAGCCACAGGCGAATAAAGTTTCTTTTTTTCAGCAGTGTAAGAAACCCACCTTGTGGATTGGCTATAGCCATAGGTATTTCTCCTGAAATAGCCGGTGTTGAAATTGCCAGAATGGCGAACCGGTTGATCTGGTAATAAGTTACCTGTAGACCGTCGTTCTTAAGAGAGAAATTCAGGCAACAGGTAACTATGACGCCTACAACGAGTACGTTTCAGTATCGGGATCGGTTGCGCGGGTCAGAACTTGCTTGATGCGGCGTTCAACCTCTGCACGGGGTAATAGTACACGACGTCCACACTTTTCGCAACGTAGTCCAATATCTGCCCCTAATCTGACAACGAGCCAGTCGTAATTACCACAGGGATGAGGTTTACGCAAGCGTAACCGATCCCCTAACTCAAATTGCATTGGTTCCATGAAAGTGTCCTTGCTTCTTGGCTTGTCTCGGTTCCTGCTCTTGATAGAGGCCATGTTCGATAATATATTCTTCAACTGCTTCGGGCAATTGGTATTTGATCGGCCGGTGCTGGGCGACCCGCTGGCGCAGATCGGTGGCCGAGATGTCTAATTGAGGTGCGGGAACGGTGCGCAGACGTTTGCTAATGCCTGGCAGGCTCGCTTCTAACTGTTCTCGGTAATGCTCTGCTTCCACGTAACCAGGACGGTGCACAGCAACCAGGTAGGCGATCTGCTCCAGAATCGCTTCAGGCTCGTGCCAAGTATGCAGTTCTTCCAGGCTATCCCAGCCGATCACGAAGTAGATCGCCGTTTGCTCGCCCCACTCCTGGCGGAGCAAGCGAACGGTTTCACTGGTATAGGATGGTCCGGGTCGATCCAGATCTACCCGCGAGAGCGTGAAGCGTGGATTGGAAGCGATCGCCAGCCGAACCATTTCCGCGCGATCCTGCGCGGGCGTGATATGGAGACCCGGTTTATGGGGTGGTTCGCCGGCTGGTATAAAGACCATTTCGGCCAGATTAAGACTGGCGCGTACCTCTTCAGCTACTGCGAGATGTCCATAATGAATTGGGTCAAAAGTGCCGCCCATCACACCGACGCGATACGCCTCCGCAGATGGTCTGTATATATTCAACGTTTGTTTTCTCCTGCCAGCCACATATTCCTTCAATTATACAATCATGGCGTCCTTGTGAATAGAGATATCGGCGTGCGGAAGAACCTGACGCAGCTCATACATGACATCTGAAACCGTGGTGACATCACTGCTGGTAAGCCAGAACTGGACGTACAGAGTGAGATTGCTACCTGTATAATTGTTGAGTGTTACCAGTGGCTCCGGCTTGCTCATGACGGTTTCAACTTGCTCGACGGTGCGCTTGACTTGACTGAAGGTTTCACCTTTAATAAAAAGATCCTGCGTCATAACAAGCTCCAGAATGACACGCTTTTCGCCATAAAAGCTATCGTTTAAGACAATTCCTCCAAACATCAGCGCGTTCGGAATCGTAATCTGCTCGCCACTGATCAGG
>DASSXK010000040.1:0-2972 GCA_035703945.1 Ktedonobacteraceae bacterium
TCTGATCAAGAAAATATCCTCGCACATGTCGGGAAGGACCAGGCATCGTCTCCAGGCATTCTCCATTTTTGCTATCCCACAGAAAGACCTTTTGATCCTTGCCACTACTGATAAGAACCCGGTCATCTGGACTGAATGCAACCTTCCAGACAATGGTGGTATGACCCTGTAACGTCGCAATGCAGCGTCCATCATTCACGTCCCACAACCGGATGGTGTGGTCATAACTTGCACTGGCTAACAGGGTGCCAGCGTTATTAAAGGCGACTGAACGAATCAGGTGCGTGTGTCCCCGTAAGATATGCTGGCATTTGCCACTACTGCTCTTCCAGATTCTGATCGTGTTATCCTCGCAGCCACTGGCAAGCAAGCTACCATCGGGACTAAAGGCGATCGAGCGGATGCGGTGTGTATGGCCTTGCAAATGGCTGGTGCAGGTTCTTGCCGCAACATCCCAAATTCGAACAATCCGATCGTCGCTTCCTTCCGCAAGCAAGCTGCCATCGGAACTAAATGCCATAGACTTGATCAAGCTGGTACGGCCGTGCAAGGTGTTGATACATCGTCCGGTTTGCGTTTCCCAGAAGCGGATAGTCTGATCCTCGCCGGCAGTGATCAATGTCTGGTTATCGGGGGTAAATATTAATGATGAGACACGATTTGTGTGTCCCGGTAGCGTGAATAAAAGCTTCCCGGTCTGAGCATCGTAGATGCGGGCCAGGCTATCTTCGCTACCGCTGGCGATCAAGCTTCCCGATTGATTGAAGCAGACCGCTCGGACGAGCGTCCGGTGGCCGAGCAAGGTTTTGACATTCTGGCCTGTGAGTGTGTCCCAGAGCCGGATTCGCATATCATCGCCCGCGCTGGCCAGCAGTGTTCCTTCAGGGTTGAAGGTAACTGAGCGCACAATCGCATTATGGCCGTGTAAGACCTTGATGGTCTGGCCTGTGAGTGTGTCCCAGATCCGGACAGTCTGATCTTCGCTACCGCTGGCCAACAGTGACCCATCGGGACTAAAGGATAGCGAACGAATCCAGTTATTATGTCCTTTCAGAATCTGTTGAAATGTTTTATCCTCGGTTTTCCAGAGTCGAATTGTGCCATCTTCACTGCCACTGGCGATGATTTCACGGTCAGGACTGAACGCAACCGAGCGAACCGCGCCTGTATGTCTCTCTAATACCTCAATGCAGTGTCCGTCGCGGGTATCCCAGAGTCTTAGCATATGATCTGCACTGCCGCTTACAAGCAGGCGACCGTCGGGACTAAAGGCGATCGAGCGGATTCCGTCGCTATGACCCCGGCAGGTGAGCAGAGGGACCGCGTTGCTGGTATGCCAGAGCCGGATTTCTCCGCTGGTAGTGCCAGCAGCCAGCAATGCTCCATCGGGACTGAGCGTAACACAGAAAATTGTACTGAACGTATCGTTGAATATTGAACTGGAGAGATCAGCATTGGTGAAATTGACGTCAGGCAGTGCTATTCCGCGTAGATCGACCTGTCGCACGGTGAGGTGTGAAAAGTTGAATCCGCGCAGATCAATATTTAACGTAATCAGCAGATTCAAGATGTTCCCCGCAAGATAGCCTGGATGAAGAGGATAGCGTGTTCGTAGGATATCCAGCCAGGCGTGAAGCTTGTTCAAGAGTTCTTGTTCGCCGTAAGTTGCGCGTAGCCTGGCTACAATTGGTTCGACGATCAGAAGTTGCTGCGTATTCTTAATGTAATCTTTAGTCTCGGCTTTGATCAATGGAAGCGACGTCAGGTGCCAGGGGAGATCATCGGTTGAGGATTCTGCCATCCCCTCGTATTCTTCTCCCATGATTTCGGCACATGCTTTCTCTACCAGCCGGCTCGTAATGTATTCCATAATGACGGGCTGGATAGTAAAGTTGCCCGCGACACTGCCGGGCTCAATTAATGAGCGACGGTGGAGTGATTCCAGCGCTTCGATTACTCTTCCGCGTGCAACAAAGTGGGCCAGGTTGTGCTGGAGCTCATGAGGGGTGACGGCTTCTCGTTCGATCGTCAGGCCATAGATGAGTTCCTGTTCCAGTTGTGAAAGCCGTTCGAATTGCTGTTCCAGAAGATCTTGGACCTCGCCAAATACAATTTCGCCTTCTTCAAGTAAAGCATTTATTTCGCTGCCAAATACTTCACGGATCGATTCAGAAATCAATTTTAAAGCCAGCGGATTGCCAGAGAAGCGTTGGACAAGATAACTTCGCTCGGTGTCCAATCCCCGGAGATTTTCCGTTTCAAGCAAGCGTTTACCCGCGACCTCATTGATGCCGAATAGATTCATTGTGTGGATAGACTTGTTATCGGCCATGCGTGCAAGCTCAGCGGGCTTCTCGCGGCTTGTCAGGATCAGGCAACCTGGTTGGTTTGATTCACCAATACGTCGTAGGAGTTCGCTGTAGCCTTCAAACCCTGGTCGATATTGTCCTGCCAGCTTTCGTTGTTGCATGACCGATTCAAAGTTATCCAGAATCAGCAGGCAGCGTTTCTCGCGGATAAGGGTTAGAAGGAGTGTCAGCATCTCCTCTTCGCTTGCTGTGAGTAGAGATGGTACGCGGTCAGGTTGCTGGCGCGTTAAAAACTCAAGGCATTCTTTCAGGATTGTTTTGAGGGGTGGCGCATTTTTGAGACTGCGCCAGAAGAGAAACTCGAAATGAGTGTTCACGTGTGTAGCCAGCTCAATCGCCAGGGTAGTCTTGCCGACACCTCCCTGGCCAAGAATCGCAATTGTCTGGCATTGTTCATGGTTAATCCAGTGAGTCATCTGGGCCAGCTCTTGCTCGCGGCCAAATACTTGTGGGCTATGGGGGGCTTCGCCCCAATCAATTTGACATTCAGAGGGAAATGCCTGTTCCTCCGAATGTTTGGAATCACTCTTTTGGGATGCTGGAAGCAAACCCAGTTTCTCAATAGTTGTCTCAAAGATCTCTGCCAGCCGTTGTTTTAGCTCA
>DASSXK010000050.1:0-6823 GCA_035703945.1 Ktedonobacteraceae bacterium
GACCTCGTAATGGAGCCTGTTTCTGGCTGGGATGTATTGCACTGGCTACAAGAGCACCCCGCTTCTCCTCCCTTGCCAGTCATTGTTCTATCTGGTCTGATTCATTTGCCTGAACGAATTCAGGGATTTGAAGAAGGGGCGGTGGAGTATCTGACCAAGCCCACTCAGCCGAGCGTGCTTGTGACCCACATTCGTGAACTGCTGAGCCTGAGTGTCGAGCAGCGTATGGATCTGCAAGGCCGCCGTATTCGCGAAGATCGTTTGACCCTCGAACGTATTAAAGCACCCCAGGCGGATGAGTTCCTTTATTGACTGTTTATAACTGCCGCCGGAGTGAGTACTCCTCCGCAGCGAGTGCAGAAGCGGTTGGGGGCCGGATTTTGGTTGCCACAGGCCGGGCAGTAGTTGAGTGGACTTCCGCAACGTGTGCAAAACTTCATATTCAGTTTGTTTCGGGATTGGCAAGTGCGACAAATGGCACTGGCTATCTGGGTTGGATAGGCCCTGGCTTTTCCGCTCATGCCAGTGATGGGTGGCGTCATACGTGGCGCTGAGGGAAGAGCACCGTAGATATTGTTCATAGAAAACGAGACGTTTTTGGAGGCCATTACAGCTTGCTCCAGGGCGGCTGCCATCGCGCTTGCGCTCTGGTAACGCATCTGGGGATTCTTTTGCAGGGCTGTCAAAATTACCTTTTCAACGGGTGGTTGGATCAGAGGATTAAGCACGCTGGGAAGCGGTGGCTGCTCATAAATATGGCTGTGAGCAAGGGCGGGATAATTATCACCTGTAAAAGGGGTTCGCCCGGTCAGGGTTTCAAAGAGCATTACCCCAAGGGCATAGATGTCGGTGCGAGCATCGACGGATTTGCCGTGGCATTGCTCTGGTGACATATATTCGGGTGTTCCTACGCCTGCGCCAGGGCGGGTTAACTGCTCATTGTTTCCTCCGGCCATGGCTTTGGCGATGCCGAAATCTGAAAGGATTGGACGTCCGCTCCGGTCCATCAAGACGTTGACTGGCTTGATGTCGCGGTGAATAATTCCTGCTTCGTGGGCGTAATTCAGGGCGCTGGCAAGTTGGGAATAGATACGTGTAGCTTCTGTGACATCCATGACGCGCCGTAGGCTACGAAGGTGGTCCGTCCGATTTTTCAACGTTCCACCATCGACCAGTTGCATGACAATATAGAGATTTCCATTTTGTTCATCCGCATCGTGGACAGTGACTATGTTGGGGTGTGAGAGCCGGGCAACAAGACGAGCCTCCAGATTGAAGCGTTCCACAAAGCTCCGATCGGCGGCAAACCAGGGGGGAAGCACCTTGATTGCTACCTCGCGGTCCAGATTTTCCTGGTGCGCTCTATAGACGCGAGCCATGCCACCCTGCCCCACGGGGGCTAGAACTCGATAGTTTCCTAACATTGTGCCAATGAGATCGTCTTTTTGCACGCCCGACTCCAGTGAGGGCGATTTGTAGCGTCGCCCTCTCAATGCTTGAATGAGAGTCTTGGTTACTCTCCTAACTAACGCCTTCCAAAAACCAGCACAGTCTGTCCGAGCTGGACGCGATCGCCTTCTTGCAAGGTATAGGTCTGATATTTGCTAAGCTGTTGCCCATTTACTTTTGTTCCGTTTGCGCTACCCTCATCTTTGACGGCATACGCATTGTTGCCAAGATCAACAATCGAGGCGTGCAGGCGCGAAACGGCGAGATCTTCCAGGAATATGTCACTTTCGCGGCTGCGACCGATGCTCAACGAAGGCTTACGCACTTCGTAGATCCGGCCAATCTCTTTGCCTTCCTCAACGCGTACCATGCCAATTCCCTGACCTGGTATCTGTCCCTGAGGTCCACGCAAAACTGTTTTATCAACATCGGCTCCACCACTGTACAAGGTGGCATTATCTTGCGCCACAGGTGATGCTCCAAAACCGCCGGGTTGCTGCCAGCCTGGCTGATTCTGGGCACTAGGATTGGAGAGTCCACCCGAAGGGTTCATAGGTTGGGCCGAGGGAGACCAGGCGTTCTGCGGAGAAGGTTGCTGGGCCGGGTTTGGATCGTTCCAGCCCTGTGTTCCACCCAGGGAGGGCTGGGCCGGGTTCGGCGCTGGATTTCCCCAGCCGGGAGCCGCTGCTGGCTGTTGTGGCTGGTTCCAGCTCTCTTGCTGATTGTTCTGAGATGCAGGTGAATTTCCCCACGGATTGGCCTGAGGCTGCTGAGCATTCCAACCGCCGGGTTGTGCGGCCGGTTGACCTGCGTTCCAGCCGCCGGGCTGTGAAGCGGGATTGTTGGGTTGTGCGTTCCAACCGCCGGGTTGTGCGGCCTGCTGGCCTGCGTTCCAGCCACCGGGCTGTGAAGCAGGATTGTTGGGCTGAGCATTCCAACCGCCGGGTTGTGCGGCCGGTTGACCAGCGTTCCAACCACCGGGCTGTGAAGCGGGATTGTTGGCCTGCGCGTTCCAGCCGCCGGGTTGAGCCGTTTTATCGGCAGGCTGGTTCCAGGAATTGGCCTGGGGAGCTTGTGCGTTCCAGCCGCCGGCCTGCTGTGGATTCCATTGCTCTTGCTGGCCCATCTGACCCGGCTGTTGCGCACCGGCACCCCAACCACCCTGTTGTCCCGGCATACCAGCTTGCGATTGGCGCTGCCAGGGCTCTGTTCCTGTTGGGCCTGCATCGGGAGCTGCGGAGTTGTTCTTTTTTGCGTTGCGAGTAAAGAAGATAACTGCGAGCACAATGATAACTGCCAACACCACTCCCGCGATCGCCAGCACGGAGCCGGGTACGGGCAGTCCTGCCAAAGCGAATATAATAGGTTCTCCCATGTCGTTCACCCCTCTAATGTGAAGAGGCGACCTTGATAATTGTGGTCGCCCTGGTTTTTATTGGACGACCGCGAAGGTCGATCCTACACCACAAATAGTGAGACTCAACACCTCAGTGTAATTCAAATCGTACCTCTACACTGCCAAATCGGAGAATATCGCCATCTTTGAGCGTACGTTCTTCATGCGGTGTTAGTATTGCTCCGTTTAAGCGTGTTTTGTTCAAGGCATTGAGATCTTCGACCGTAAATATCCCCTGTTGATTGCGCAGATAGGCATGTCGGCGTCCCACAGTTTTATCTGCAAGGTTGATCTGTGGGAATATCCCCAGGATCGGATCATGACGTCCTACGACCATTAAATCCCCGGAAAGCGGAATGACTTGACCACTTGAGAGAACCACCAGTTGAGCCTGCTTCTGGGGGGCTTGCTTGTTTTCAGGGGCCGCTGCTTCACGGTTCCTTACCCGCTCGCCCTCTTTTTGAGCCACGTCCCAATCCTGTTGAGGGAGGGACTGGATCAGTTGCTGCAATTGTTCCAGGGCAGCGATAAATTCTCTCGGGGTCTGATAACGGTCGGCAGCCGATTTAGCCATTGCTTTCTGCATAAAGATATCTATATCGGCTGGAAGTTCGGGGCGCAAGCGACAGATGGACGGGACTCTTTCGTTCATATGCTTGATGACGATGTCTACTGCGGTTTCTCCCTCGTAGGGAGGATGGCCCGTCAACATTTCGAACAAAATCGTTGCAACTGAATAAAGGTCAGAGCGTGTGTCTGCCGAGCGCCCGCTCTCTGCCTGCTCCGGCGAAATATAATATGCGGTCCCCATGAAGACATTCGATTGGGTTAGCGTGACAGTTTCCCGACTGCGTGCCAGGCCAAAATCAGCGATTTTGACGACCCCTTTGCTGTTGATGAGAATATTTTGTGGCTTAATATCTCTATGAACTACACCGTGTTTGTAGGCTGTGTCAAGCCCTTCGGCTATCTGCTGTGTATAGTTTAATGCACGCAATGGATCAAGCGGGCCACCATTGTATGTAAAATACTTCAGGTTTTGCCCATCAACGTAATCCATCGCGATAAAAGGCATGTTGTTATCTTCCCCATAGTCCACCATGCGAACAATATGGGGGTCACTGAGATTCAAGAGGATGTGCGCTTCACGTTGAAAACGCGCTAGCAATTCACCATCACCTGAGAGTTCCAGGTGCATGATTTTGACGGCGTAGATATGATTGTTCTCTGTATCTCGTGCTATATAGACGGTGGCAAAACTACCCCGTCCGCGCTCATCGATGAGCTTATAACGTTCTTTGATGACACGTCCTATCATGTCACCGTTCATATGGCGTCTCCCTACTGAAAGGCTATTCCTCGCGGCTATTATACATCATTCATGTGTCAATGTCACCAGAACGGGCTGCTGATTGGCCTGTTCTCTGGCTCTGGACCTGATGTCGAGGATTTGCGTTTTTCTTTTCCTTCTCTTCTATTAACGATTGTTCTTGTGAAAAGTGGAGTCGTGCTTTCAGTTATCTCTTCTTGATGTATACGTATTCTCTCCCCTAAACGTTTTATCTCCCTGCTTTATTGCAAGCTTCAGGCTATGTTGATGACATCTTGTTGTATTATAACTGAAGTGGATGCATCCTTCGATTGATTCGATCCAGGATTTCGTGGGTTTGTCTCCTTATTTCTCAGGCTTTCAATAGTTAGATGGTACTGCCGGGTTTTCTTCGTCCCCTGTCAGGATGGGGCCGCGCTACCTTCTTTGATACATAATATACAGGAACGTGATTTGATCAAATTACAGACATTCAAGTTGTGGAGCAGAAAGCAGCGCTGGATCGGTCCTTACGGTCTGCTGGCGCTTGGATTAATTGTGATCGCTTGTACCCTGCGGATCACTTTGTTGAGCCAGCAGTGGCCTGCCTCGAATAGCGATGAGGCTACAATGGGCCTGATGGCTTTGCATATGGCTCGTGGCACCGATTTCCCGGTTTTCTTTTATGGTCAAAGTTATATGGGAAGTCTTGAGGCTGCTCTGGCCGCGCCTCTCTTCAACATATTTGGTGCCTCGCTGGTGACTCTGCGCCTGGGGATGGTGCTGCTCTTCGGACTTTTTCTGGTGGTCTTATATCTGCTGGCCTCATTGCTTTATTCACGAAAACTTGGCTTGCTTTCGCTGGCTCTGTTGATTTTTGGCTCAAGCGAGATGTTTACACGCCAACTGAAGGCTGTGGGTGGCGCGATGGAGACCTGCCTGTTTGGAGCGCTGGCGCTGCTGCTGGCAATTCGGCTGGCACTTACGTTTGTTCCCGATCTATCTGGTGTTGACCGGCGACGGTTGTTGCTGTATGCCTGTCTGGGTGGGGTGTTTGGTCTGGGCATCTGGAGCCATATGCTGGTTCTGCCCTTTGTATTTCTGGCTTGTGTAATGCTTTTCCTGTGCTGTCGTCCGGAACTGGGGCGCTATGTCTGGCGAGGATTGATTCCGGGTCTGTTGGTCGGATTGCTGCCGCTCTTGATCTATAATGTCCAGCATCCGGACCATAATTCTATTGTGACCCTCTGGCAGTTGCATAGTGTTGGTGGCGTCGGCTCCTCAAAGACATTTGGCTTGCTGAATTTTCCCTGGCGCATGGATCTGCTTGGCACAATCTCGGTCAGTATTCCGATGACGATGGGAGCCAATCCGCTCTGTCCGATGTCTACTGCTCCAGGTGCCTGGTATGACAACTTGCAATTTTCCTGTATCGCCTTTCAAGCTTCCTGGGGACTTGGCTATATACTATTGTTGCTTCTGACCTGCATCCTGGCTATTCGACTGCTCAAACATGGCCATTGGTTGCTTCCTTTTCGCTCTGAAAGCGAATTAAGCGTGCGCCGTATGCAGGTGCTTGCTTTGGGACGTGTGATACTGCTGGCAAGTGCCGTCTTGACCCTGCTGGCCTATGTTTCCAGCCCTGGCCCTGCCCTCGTGCCAATCACGTCTGAACGCTATCTGGTGGGGATGCTGGTCGCGACCCCGGCTGTGCTTGCTCCTCTCTCGTCCGCTTTTGGCTTGCTCAGACGTTCTATTGCTAAACCGCTGGCCTGGGCTGCGGTGCTGCTCAGTGGGGCTGTAATTGCGACTGTGCTGTCTGTCTTAGTTATGGGGACTGTGACGGTGTTTCGACAGGGACCAGACGTTCAGGCCGATCTGAATAAACATAACGCCCTGATCAATTATCTGATTTCTCAAAAGATCTCGTATTTTTATTCAGATTATTGGCATTGTAACCGACTAATATTCCAGAGTGATGAAAAAGTTGTCTGTGCCGTTCTCAACAACGATCTGACACCAGGCCAGGATCGTTATCCGCTCTATCCAGTGCTGGTAAAACGCGCTCCCCAGGTGGCCTATGTCTTTTCAAGCAGCTCTGATCAGGCCAAAAACTTCGCCCATTGGGCCGCTCAAAAGGGATTGCACTATCGGAGCAGCACCTTCCTGGAATTCAGCATCTTCCAACCAACTTCCTGAGTTTGTTCCTGTTCTGTTTGTCGTAGCCTCGTTTCTGTTTTCCAGGTATCATCCTGGTTGAAGCGCTTTTCATCACATGTGATAAGGGAGAAATGTGTATGGCAGCCTCTGAGATTCGCGGCTTTTTGCTCGACGTTGATGGCGTGTTACATGTTGGCTATGAGCCAATTCCTGGCGCAATCGAGACCCTGCACTGGCTGGAGCAGAAATCATACCCGACCTGCTTTGTGACCAATACAACGACTGTCTCACGGGCCACACTGCTCAAGCATCTCAATGCCTGTGGCCTGCCGATTAGTGAGCATCAGTTGCTTACCGCCCCGGTCGCCACTGCCAGTTATATCCGTCAGCATTATCCTGGCAAACGTTGCTGGTTGCTGGCAAAAGGCGATATGGCTGAGGATTTCGCGGGTATCGAGCTGGTTGGACCTCAGGAGGATGCCGATGTGATTGTCATTAGCGGGGCCGAA
>DASSXK010000135.1:0-2027 GCA_035703945.1 Ktedonobacteraceae bacterium
GCTCGATTTCAGATTCAAACGTCGAATCAACCCGATGGCGACGGATTTCTGTAACCTTCCCACCCAAAAAGAAAGAGCTACATTCAGGGGCTTTTTTTGATCAGGGCCAGTCGCACAATCTTCTTTGTTGTGCTGCCAAGCGCCACCCGTCCATCGATACAGATGCCTGCCAACCAGATACATGTCTCGCCCGAAAAAAACAGAGGGACCGTTGCACGCTCCTCCCTTGGAACATGCCTGTCCACCATGATGTCCTGAATCTTCTTGCTGTGTTCCATCCCCAACGGTCGAATACGGTCGCCGGGTCGGCGCGTCCGAATTCGGATGAGGCTTTCGACCTTATCACCATCAATATAGACGCTATTCCGACTGGTCGGTAAAATACGCCAGACACCCTTCCAGCCTTCCTGCTGCAAAACCAGTCGCACAACTTCGGTCAATCTCGTCGAAAGTGGCTCCGCCAGTGCCCCCCAGTTTGTGCCAGGAATTTCGACCCGCCCATGCAAGGCCAGAGAAGCCTCCTGCGGCTCATTCACCTGCTTCGAGCGATTCGAGCTAAAGATTATGTCGAGTTGAGTGGGAGCGATCACCTGCTCACACAAAACCTCCGTGGCCCGACAGACCACCCGAAGCTGGGCGGGCAGATCGAGGCTGCGTCCACGCCCTTCGCTCTGTTGCTCCAGGGAAAGGGGTCGCTCCACCAGTTCTTCCAGCAAAAGATAGTGACGCAGTTCCAGCGGCGATTGACCTTTGCACAAGCGAGCTGTGACTTTACGCCAGAGATGACGCTGCAAACTGAGTGGCAACCCCTGAAGTCCCTGCCGATTCAAGCGTATCGACAATGGCCGCTCCTCGATTACCACTCTAGGCCAGTGTGTTTCGACCTGCGTTTCCAGCCAATCGTAATCAACCTTGACCACCTCGGCGTTCCGCAGCAAGGTCCCTCTGATCCCTGGATTGAGCGATTCCAGCATCGGCAACAGTTCGTGTCTGATCCGGTTCCGCAAGAAGCGGGTATCTGTATTGCTGGCATCTTCGAGC
The DNA here is from genome assembly GCA_035703945.1 of Ktedonobacteraceae bacterium. Taxonomy (GTDB): domain Bacteria; phylum Chloroflexota; class Ktedonobacteria; order Ktedonobacterales; family Ktedonobacteraceae; genus DASSXK01. The sequence goes on from DASSXK010000135.1 coordinate 1,042, forward strand.
GGAACCAGGCCATAGCCCGCGCAATAGTCCAGGATATCGGCGCGATGCGTCTCCAGCAAGGGGCGCACGATCTCCTGTTGGCGCGGCTGCATCCCTATCTGACTGGCAAGTCCGCCGCCACGCAGCCAGTGCAGCAGCAGCGTCTCGACCTGGTCCTCGGCATGATGGGCAACCACAATCGGGCTTCCCTGTGCGACTCCGCGTAAAAAATTGTAGCGAGCACTGCGGGCCGCGTCCTCCAACGAGCGATGTTCAACTTTTGCGATGGTCAGGACGTCGCGCTCACCGAGTGTAATGGGTAGGCCCCAGGAGCGTACAAGCTCCTCAATCTTGTGAGCATCTTGATCGCTGGCCTCGCCCCGTAACTTATGATTCAAATGGGCGACATGCAGGCGCAAGCGGGGATAGCGGCGGTCGGGTCCACAGAGGCGATTCAATAAATGCAGCAGGCAGAGAGAATCAGCACCACCCGAGACAGCAACGATGATCTCGCCCTGCGCTGGAAAAAGCTGATATTTCTCAATATAAGCAGCGATAGTCTCTAACATATTTTCATTTCAAGCGAGAGCAATTCACGATAGAGCAACGAAATAAGGAGTATCAAATAATATGAACTACTTCCATTATAGCATTTATAGGGGGTCGCTCTGTTCAAAGGAATAAGGAAATGTCCTGCCTCAAGCATTTTCAAGGATGCGCTCAAAGGTCTTCAGATAGCTAGAATCACCACCTTGCTTGCGTAACATCCAGTATTCCGCACCCCAGAACAGGTAGGCAGAGAGCGAGGCTCCCGGCTGGGACCAACGCATACAGGTGTTATAGTTGTTGATAAGCTGCTCCGGCAAGCAACTGTACATCCCCTGCTTGTTGCCTGGATTGGGAGGAACCGTCACCGCCTCCCAGGGCTCTGCCTGGGCCTCCGAAACTACGATTTTCTGCCCATGAGCACTCGTAGCGGAAAACAACTGCTTCCGCCTTCGCTGTTC
>DASSXK010000163.1:0-4054 GCA_035703945.1 Ktedonobacteraceae bacterium
GGCAGGTCGAGGACCACCTGTCCAACGCTATTAATGCCCAGATCGATGCGAATCGGCTTCTGCGTGGCCTTGTTGATATAGACATCGCCGGTATATTGAAAGCTACCACCGTTGCCGCCAGGGGTTGCCGTGCCGCCGCTCGCAGTAGAGCTGCTTTGCGAGACCACATGTATATCGGTCGTAGTAGCGCCCAGCAAAGGCAAATTATCGGTCAACGTCGTCGCTTTGCTGCGTGCAAACACAGTCTGGATAATCCCCAGCACAAGCTGGCTTTGTCCACCAACCTGCGTCGCGGCGCTGGAGGTCGAACTAGTATTCTGAGGCTGAGGTCCGGTATAGACAACTTTTTTGGTTGGATCATACTGCCAGACCTGCTTGCCATTGGTGACTGTGACCATATCGGTGGGAAACTGCGAGATCGTCGAATTCAGGATATGGGTCCGATTTTTGTTGGGCGAAACATTCCAGATCTCAGAGTTCAGAGTGCCATTAAACAATTGGCCGGTGATCTGGAGATTGAACAATCCATGCAAGCTACGAGCCGAAGTCAGCTCTTTCCCGACTTTTTGCAGGAGAGCCTGTCCCTGAGGATTAGCGGGAGTTTCGGCTGGAGTAGGCGTTGGGGTTGGGGTTGCCTTCTTGACGGTCGGCGAACTTGAGCCGCCACAGGCCGCGAGAAGCAACACTATACTTAATGAGAATAAGAGCAGGGGAAAAACAAGGCGTTTTTGGGTAGCAGTATTCATATCGAAGTCCCTTTTATCGAAAACATCCACAACGTGTTACTGTCGTGCACGTTTAGAGTATAGCACAGGAGGAGGTTATAGAAGAAAGAGAGCTTGCAGAAAAACCAGCCTATTGGGCGGTGATCTCGAAATCCACGTTCGTCGCAGGCAGACCGGGTCGTGTAATCGTCAATGTGACCTTCCAGGGACCACTCATCGAAAATTGCACATTTGCAAGATAGCTGCCAGGACCCTGAGAACGTGCATTGGACAGTTCTGTCCCCATATCCATCGTTTCCATCGAAGTTGCCAGGCTGAGATGCGCATCCGTCACGGCTGCTTGAGAGGCTTGCAATTGGATTGTAAAAAGCAAAGTCGCAGGCTGAGTGATAGGAGGAGGATTCGGCTCAACCTGGAGGATAACACGATAAGGACCGGCTTCGACAGTTTGAACCTGGGGTGTTGGTTTATGCGGCACAATATTCGTAATCACAGTCCCAAACCAGGTCAACAAAATCAGCAAGCCCAGTCCCAAAATCAGCACCAGGGAATTTCTTTTCATCCTTGCTTTAGCGGCACCTTCACATACACGTTATTGTTCTCAACTTTCGTTTCCAGACGCGGCAAGGGATAGAGATAGCGAAGCGTCCCCGAACCGGCATCGACTTTTCCGTATTCGGTAAAGAGCCCACCATGACAGGGGCAATGAAACTTACGATCAGACTTTTCCCACTGCACGATACACCCCATATGCGTGCAAGCCGCCGAGAATGCGATAATTTTACCTTGATCTGGGTCGGCCGATTCTCCAGTATCCTTATCATTATTCCAGATAACGTAGCCAACCACAACATCTGTTTTAAAGGGTACCGCATTTTCCTTCAGTTGTGCAACTGTCGCGGCATGATACCAGGTTGTTGGGATCTCACTTGTCACAAGAGGCTCACCAGGCACAACCGGGGTATATGGGGTTTGGGTCGTTCCTTTGGTAGGGGGTTGGGATTGGGGTTGGTTCATAACCCTGCCAAGTCCGACCCCAACCGCCAGTGAAGCGGCAGCAGCAGCACCCCCGGCGAGGAGATTGCGCCGGGAAAGCCTGCTACGACGTCCAGGAACATATGTAGCTTGCTGTATCTCCTGGGGAGGCTTCGAGGAAACTTCTTGCGCGACTATAGGAACGGGCGCGTTGACAGGTTCAGGCGCAGGCTCAGTTTCCACTACTGGAGCTTCTGGGGGAGGATTCTGCGGCTTAATCGCTGGCCGAGGTTGAGTAGCTTCCCGCATATCATCTGCTTCTTGTTCAAGCTCAGCATACAGCTGGGCGGCAAAAGCAGGATCAGGCTCAACGGCATTTGGCAGCATGGAGCGCAATAGATTCGCCATCTGATAGATATTGGCCTGTTCTGGTGTCAATTCTTTTGGCGGATGGGCGACCTGCCCGGCCTGAAGCTGTTCGATATACTTTTCCAGTTCCAGATAATCTTCGAAACGTTCCTGGTCTTCTCCTGACATCACCTTACTCCATGTGCTGCGTGTGCTTCCATGATCTTGTAGGAGCAACTTATCTCCAAAGTGAGAAGCTGCCCACGAACTTTTCAAAGACAATTCGCAACGGCGCTTGCGCAGCTACTGAATACTGGCAGCGCGCTTCAGTGCCCGAAATTGCACCACCTTCACATTGGCCTCGCTCAATCCCAACCTGAAGGCAGTCTCTTTAATTGAAAGATTTTGTAAAAATCGACAAATTAACACCTCACGATACTGGTCTGGAAGCATCTGAAGGATAGACTGGACCCTTTCGGGAGCGGAATGGAGCTCCTCCAGCGGTTCTTGCTCGGTCGGGCCTTCCCAGCCTGCCTCCAACATTTCATCCAGTGAACCAATCGAGGCACGATAATAAACACGCCAGTAATCAGCTATCGTGGTACGCGCAACCTGAAACAGCCATTTCTGCATACTTTTCAGTCCACGCAACCCATCGATACCCCGAATCGCCTTCACAAAGATCTGTGAGGTGAGATCTTCCGCCTCCTGCTTATTTCCTACCTTGCTATACACATAGCGGTAGATCGGGCCAAGATTTTCTTGATAAAAGGCCTGAAATTCTTGTGATTTTCCGCCGGCAGGTTGAGAACCGGGTGATTCTGGCAATTGTGAACTTTTGCCCGAGGTTATACTCACAAGTACTCTCCGCAATCACAACACTCTTTACAGCAAGGCTACTGGCTTTTAGGAATAGAATTAGCAAGGCTACTTGCCCGTAATCTCATTTATGATCTATGAGTGATGTTTAATGCTATCGCTTCATTATATTCGAATAGTAATTATCATATCAATCACACATAGATACGTTGGAGAGTTACATCAATGTTATATCACAATCTCGCGAGGAAAAATGGTCGTCAAACAAATAGATAACAACGGTTAGTCCTTTCCCTTCGTTGACTGAATGCGCTTGAGAAGCCCGCAGCATCTTTGCCAACATCACCCCAGTTGGAAAGATCCAATGTTCCCGGCTTGCAAAGCATTCAGTAGGCGCGTGAGCGCCGTTGCGCAGTGTTTTTCAAGAGTTAGAACCTGATCAGACTCTATCAGGCGGCCAGGGCAAGGGGCTAAATTCCCTAACGCTTGTCAGAAAGAGGCAGATTTTTATTTGCGCGAAGAGGTGAATGTACAGTATAATATGTCTCGATACAACGTCTCACGACCCATTCAAGGCACAAGGGGGTGCCAAGCGTAAGGTAACGTTGATGGAGAGAAGCATCCATTACTGCTGCTATTTTTCCAGCCAGACTCAAGCATTCACTCCCTTTCGGGCAACGAGCCATTCAATCAGCTATCCTGGGCCTGTCAGCACAGCGAAGCACGCCTACACCTTCGAGCCGTCAATGAACGACCTTGCTGGAAATTGAATCGCGAGTTGTTGCGCCTGACAGTCACAAAGCAACCGATTAACGTTGGTCGTCAGAAACAGGGCGAGAGCGAGAGTAATGAGGCCAGGGATTCCCAGGCATCGCTGGTAGAGCCTTGAGAGCTTTTATCCAGCCTCACAGACGTCCTCTCCCGCCATCAGAATCGAGGAGAACATGTACAAAGGTCAATCAGGCATGTGGTCCTGGTTACTACATCGGATTACAGGTCTTGCCGTCCTGCTATTTCTACTTGTTCACATTGTGGACATTTCACTACTTAACTTCGGCCCAGCAGTCTACAACGATGGTATCGCCCTCTTCGGCACCCCGATCGTACGCCTCATCTCTCTGGCCTTGATTGCGGCTGTCTTCTATCACGCCTTTAATGGCGTCAGAATCATCCTGATCGACTTCTGG
>DASSXK010000196.1:0-6598 GCA_035703945.1 Ktedonobacteraceae bacterium
TTATCGTGCTGTGGTTGTTCCCAACTCTTATTATGCGTTTGATCGTTTTTTAGGCGGACGTTTTATGCCACGAGCGATTCTGCTTGGGCAAGAAGATAATGTGCCCCCGTTTGTCTTTCAACGCTTTTTTCAGCGCATCACTCTGGAATTGAGTAAAGAGATTCCGATTATTCCTCTAAATGATCTGGAACTGCTCAGTGATCATCTATTATATGCTGATCCATCCTCTTCGACCACGCATATTGTCTCCAGGCTGAATGTCGAGGTTTTAGATACAATCTGGCAGATATTACCACGCTCACGGATAAATCTGGCGCGGGTTGAGCCCTCGATCGTGCTTGATGCTTTGCCTGAACTTGGATTAGAGGCGCGGGTTGGTGAGCTTAACCATGATAGTCGGCAGGTTTTTTTGCAATCAGTCAGTTTTGTGCGCCAGTTTATTCCTGCCGAACTGTGGGAGAATGTGCTGACGGATGTTGGATTGAGTGCCTATTGTCAGCCGGAGTATTTAATTGATGAGCATGATGTCTCGCTGGTACCGCTGGAATATACGACCTGTCTGATTAAAGCAATTGTTTTTGTAAATCCTATGAATGTGACCCAGGTTCTGTCCGAGTTGGGCGAGAAGATCTCGTATCTGGTGATGGAGAAGAAATCTTTCAGGGCGGCTTACGGGCAGCTCCTGAAGTTGTTAGGGGCCGGAGGACGGGACCACGTTATGCGTCTTTCACTGAATGCCGTAACGGATGAGATGAATCTACAGCGCGGTGAAGAGCTGAATTTCTGGAAGCGCCAGCCAGATGGAGCCTATATTTTGGTCATGTACAGTAATTCCATCGCCTATGGCTTAATGGGATCGCTGCAACCGGTGTGTGTTGCTGTCGTTTCGGCCCTGCGTGTCATACTACGCAAAATGCAGATGGAAGATGAGTGGGAGGTCTCGGAGATTGAGTGTAGTGCTCAATCTCATACTGGCCACTGTGTATTTTTGATTCAACCCCGCTAACCGCAATCTCACACGGGTATATGATGGCTCAATTGGACTCGTCAGGCCTTGTCTGATCGAGCTAGAGCCATTCCTCAACGGGTTCTTCTGGATTTGATCTGTCAATTGACAGATAATCTTCTTTATATAAAAGGAGGCTCTTCTCTCTCGGTATGTATTTCATAAATGGCTCGTCGGCCCTCTGAATCTTGCTGAGGTAGACCTTGACCGTAGCGTTGCTTGTCCTGCAAAGAACGTTCCTGGCTGCGTTGGGCCAGGGTTTCTTCGATCCAGTAGTCCAGGATAGCACCGAGGACCGCACCACCGGCCAGGGCTGTCAATTTTAACAGGGCTGATTGTAGATTGCTGTTCATGGATGTTCTCGCTTTCTGGATGGACTGTGGTCTTTATTTGACAGTATATTCTATGAGCCGGTAAGATGAAAGTTCAGCTATTTATCAGGGTGATATAGCTGGGAATTTGAAGTGTATACTCTCAAGCAGGTAGCTGTCGGATTAACCAGAAGTCCTATTCTGATACACGATGAAATTCTCTGACTGACGATTTTTTGTTTGAAGTATTATAATTTCATCTGTTGCTTTGTGCGGGTTGATAAAATCACTTCGATCTGAATTGCTCGACTACTTACCGTGTTTCTGCTACGATGTCCATCAATACTGTCGAACTTTAAGTAAAGTTCAAGGACTACTATATATTTGTTGAGGGGGCTGTTTATGGACGAAATGCTGCATCGTATCCGCGTGGCGCGTGGTGAAGCTCCAGCGGATCTGGTACTACAAAATGCCCGTGTGGTGAATGTCTGTAGCGGCGAAATCTACGCTGCTGATGTTGCGATCGCCGATGGCCGGGTAGCTGGCGTGAGTGAGCCGGGAGCAGGCTACGAGGGGCATGAGGTGCGAGATCTGGCAGGACGTTTTCTGACCCCGGGCCTGATTGACGGGCATATGCATATAGAAAGCACGATGTTGGTTCTGTCGGAGTTTGCTCGCCTGGTGGTGCCCCGTGGAGTGACCACGGTAATGCTTGATCCACATGAGTTCGCGAATGTGATGGGGATCGAGGGTATTCACTTTGTGCTGAAGTCGGGACTGAATCTGCCTTTAACCTCGTACGTGATGTTGTCATCTTGTGTACCGGCATCCAGCTATGAAAGCCCCTACCAGGTGCTGACGGTTGAAGATCTGCTCCCCCTGTTTGAGGATGAGCGCGTGCTGGGACTGGCCGAGATGATGAATATGCCAGGCGTGTTGCAACGCGATGAGCAGGTCCTGGCAAAGATTGCGGCGACAAATCAGCGAGGGCTGATTGTAGATGGTCATGCGCCTGGTTTGAAAGCCTTTGACCTGAATGCCTATGCGGCCGCCGGAGTAATGTCTGATCATGAATGTACGACGCCCGACGAGGCCCGTGAGCGCTTGCGCCTCGGAATGTGGCTGATGATTCGCGAAGGATCGGCCGCACGTAATCTCGAAGGTCTTTTGCCAATCGTGCAAGAATTGCATCCGCCTCGCGTCTTTTTTGTGACCGATGATCGGGATTCGCAGGACCTCACCACGCGTGGGCATATGGACTCGATTGTGCGACAGGCAATCTCGTTGGGACTGGACCCCCTCGAAGCGATCAGAATGGCTTCATATAACCCTGCGCAGTATTTCCGTCTCTATGATCGAGGTGCGATTGCCCCCGGTTTTGTTGCCGACCTGGTTGTGCTGGATGAACTCTCCTCATTTAAGGTAGAATCAGTCTATAAAGATGGCCGCCTGGTTGCCAGCCAGGGTCAGTTACTGGTAGATCTGCCCCGGCCAGTAGAGCATCCTGGTATTACCAATACCGTACACCTTGGTACGCTTGAGTTGGCTGATTTGTACATTCCTGGTAAACCCGGGCAGTTAGAGGTGATTGGCGTTGAGCCGGGGCAGATTATCACCACACGTTTGCAGGTGGAAGCCCCGCTGCACGATGGCGAGATCGTCGCGGACCCCAAACGCGATCTGCTGAAGTTGGTGGTGCTTGAAAGGCATCACGCGAGCGGACGTGTCGGGCTGGGCATGGTCAAAGGGATGGGACTACGGAAAGGTGCGCTCGCTTCGAGTGTGGCGCATGATGCTCATAACCTGGTGATCGCTGGCGCGAATGACCGCGATATACTCCAGGCTGCGACTGTTTTACAGGAAATGGGCGGCGGATTTGCACTTGTGGCCGATGGACAGGTGCTGGCAAAGGTTCCTTTGCCCCTGGCGGGGTTAGTGTCAGATCTGCCTGTGAACGAGCTGGTTGCGCTTCTACATGCGCTAGATAAAGCTGCGGCCGAACTGGGATGTACATTGGAACATCCATGTATGACCCTGAGTTTTCTTTCTCTTTCAGTTATTCCGGCGTTAAAACTTACCGATCAGGGATTGGTGGATGTTGAGACGTTTACACTGCTGCCATTGCAAAGGTAGAATTTATGTTATTGAATCTCCTTGAATATCACTGGGCGGAGCATCTCGATGATGCCTTAATGTTGCTTTCGCGCCAGGATATAAAAACAGTTCCACTGGCAGGTGGAACGCAGTTGCTTGGCCAACAGGATGAAAGCATCCAGGCCGTGGTGGATCTCCGTGATGTAGGGCTTTCCTACATCACGTCAGATACCCGAGGCGTCCATATCGGTGCCATGACGACGCTACAAGAACTGGTTGAAGCTCCCGTTTTGAAGAGTATTGCGAACGGGATTATTTCGCACGCTGCAAAGGCTTCGGCTCCGTCACTGGCGATTCGCAATGCCGCAACAATTGGAGGCACGCTGGGTGCAGGTTTGCTATCACATTCGGATCTCCTGACTGTATTTGCCGCTCTGGATGTAGAAGTTGTGCTACGCTCTGGCTCACAGACTCAGATAAATTTGAGTGGGGGAACCTCGGAGCGTCCCGGCCTGTCCCTTTCAGGTGTCACTTATAAAGGGAAAGCTGAGCGACGTGTCGCGTTTCGCTCTCTGGATTTGGATCGCCGCCCGAATGAATTGATTCTAGAAGTCGTGATTCCTCCGGTACGTCCGGTGATCGCGGGGGCATTTATGCGAGCCGGTCGAACCTTCGCCGACCACGCCTTGATTAACGCGGCTGCATTGGTATTACTGCATGAAGGGAAGTATCAGCAGGTACGATTGGCTCTGGGCGGCTTAAATATGGAACCGGTTCGCTTGCAAGCGATTGAGCGCCATCTGGAGGGCAAGGAGATAACAGAACCGAGGATGCATCAAATTTGGGCCGCGCTACAAGCAGGGATCAATGAGTTCAATCCGCCCTTGGACGAAAGTGTCAGCGGCGTTTATCGACGTGTAAGTGGGATGAGCCTGGCCTATCGTGTCCTTGAAGAGGCGATGAACGTTTCTCAGTGGCGCGGCATGGTTGCTTCTTCTGAAGGAAGAGTATAGGGATGGAACTTGAATTACGGATTAATGGGGTAATTAAAAGTGTTGAGGTTGCCCCAAGTGAGAGCCTGACAAATGTGCTGCGGCGAGAAGGTTATCTCAGTGTGAGGCAGGGATGTGAGACAAGCGAATGTGGCGCCTGCATGGTCCTGGTGGATGGTGTGCCGCGCCCAAGTTGTGTGATGCTGGCTGCTCAAGCTGGTGGGTGTACCGTGACAACCGTGGAAGATCTGGAGTCCGCTCATCAGTTGAATCCCTTGCAGGATGCGTTTATTGAGGTGGGGGCGATCCAATGCGGCTTCTGTACGCCGGGGATGCTCCTTTCTGCTCAGGCACTGCTTAAGCGCAACCCTAGCCCTGATGAAGCAGAAGTGCGTGAAGCCCTGTCCAGCAATCTTTGCCGCTGCACCGGGTATGCTCGACCTGTCCAGGCGATCTTGCGGGCTGCCGCGACCTTGCGTGGTGAAAAACTTCCTCCCGTAAGTCCGCCTTTACTGATGGAGCAGGAGCCCTGGCAGCCACGTTTTGTGCCTTCTGATCTGGGGAGCATTAACCGGGGGCCAGCAGAGGCGCGGTCGCGCAATAGCAAATCTGGCGAGCTTGCTTCAAAGTCGGAGAAGGCAGAAACTAAGCCAATGCATGTTGGTCTGCCCGAACGGCGTGTGGATGCTGCCAAATTTGCGACCGGACGACCTTCTTTTACTGACGATTTTGAACGAAGCGGTTATTTATATGCCCGGCTGCTGACCAGTCCGCACGCCCATGCTCTCATTCGCGAAATTAACGTCTCTGAAGCCCAGGACTTGCCTGGAGTACATGCGGTTTTGACGTATAAAGATGTGCCGCGTGTGCCGCACACAACAGCAGGAGAGCCCTGGCCCGATAATAGCCCTCATGATCGCTTCTGCCTGGATTATGCAATGCGCTACCTTGGGGACAGAGTCGCTGTTGTTGCCGCTGAGTCGCCTGAAATTGCGGAAGAAGCTCTGAAACTTATTGAAGTGAATTATGAGCTCCAGCCCGCTATCTTTGATCCCCGCCAGGCCCTGGATGCCCGCGCCCCAAAAATTCACTCGGAGCCTGATTCTCAAAAGATCTATGAAGCCTCGCGCAACCTCGCTGCTCATACCAACTTTGAAGCAGGGAGCATTGAACGAGGTTTTAAAGAAGCTGAGCAGGTAATTGAGGCCGACTATCTCTTGCCCGCCATTCAGCAGGCCCCGCTTGAGCGACACTCCGTTATGACCTACTGGGATGAAAATCGCCGCCTGGTTGTGTATACAAGCACCGATGCGCCATTCCATATTCGTCGGCTGCTGGCTGAGGTTACGGGCTTGCCACCGCAGCGTATCAAGGTTGTGCGTTCGAGTGTGGGGGGCAGCTTTGGCTCCCGGCAAGATCTCTTATTTGAGGATCTTTGTGCGCAGTTGACGATTAAGACAAATCGACCGGTGAAGATGGTTGCTACCAGGGCTGAAGATCTGCGCGATGGTGGGCAGCGACATTCACAGTTAATTCACCTTAAGACTGGTGTCAAACGCGATGGTCGGATTGTTGCTCAACAGGCGCTGGTACTTTCCAGCACAGGAGCCTACGCAGCTCATGCCGCAACTGATCAGATGAATACTGCAGCGAACCTTATGGCGCTTTATCCCTCCACCAACCAGCGTATTACGGCTGAGACGGCCTATACCAATCTGCCTCCGGCCGGAGCTTTCCGGGGATTTGGAGTTGCGCAGGGTCTTTTCGCGCTTGAAAGTCATATGAACGAGATCGCCCAGCAGCTAAAGCTGGACCCTCTGGAACTGCGACGTCGCAATTGGGTACGGCCCGGCTCTGAAAACTTGTTGGCGCGGGAATTGGGTGCGGCTAAGAGCCGTCCCCTTGCATCCTCGGCCTTGCCAGAATGTCTGAGACTTGTTGAAGAGAAGCTAGGGAAGCAGCAGGCAGATTCTACGCCCGGCCGTTTTCGTAAAGGGAAGGGCTTCGCGCTTGCGATGTATGATGAACAGATGTTGCCGGTCGGTGTCAGTGGCGCCTCGCTCTCCTTGAGTGAAGATGGCTCGTTCCAGCTACTGGTTGGAATGGCAGATAGCGTGGCAGGCACGGATACGCTGTTTGCGCAGGTTGTTGCTGAAGCGCTGGGAGTCGAAACAAGCGCCGTGACCGTGCTTTCC
>DASSXK010000267.1:0-12785 GCA_035703945.1 Ktedonobacteraceae bacterium
GAGCAACATCCTCCCCAGGCCAGCAAACGCATTGATACCCGACTGGCCCATTCCTTGATCGATCTCCCAACATCGGTGGTTGGGGAAACGGAGATTCCGGAGCAACATTCCCTGGCATATCGCGACCTTGTGCGTGGCGAAGCATTGGATCTACCCTCCGGCGAGGCAATCGCGAAGTTTATTGGCGCGGCACCTCTCTCACCCGAGGAAGTTGGCTTGCGTGAAATGGGCTGGCGAAGCGAGACGCCACTCTGGTTTTACATCCTGAAAGAGGCAGAAGTGAGATATCAGGGAGAGCAGTTGGGTGCGGTTGGTGGTCGAATTATCGCGGAAGTGCTACTGGGGTTGATCGATAGCGATCCAGATTCTTATCGCAATGCAGCGATAGAATGGCAGCCGATCCTTCCAGCCAGTCAACCAGGTAAATTTACAATGGCGGATCTTCTACGCTTCGCTGGAGTGGCCTGAGCGCTCACTTTAAACAATTCATAGGGATAACATTTATTGCTGCAATTACTGACAAAACCAGACTCAGCAAATTTGGCCCTGGCGTGCAAAAGAATTTGCTTGTACGTAAGGGCCAAAAACATCGAGGAAGTAAGCATAATCAACTAGAACGATCTGTCCGTTTTACATTCGCATACCTGCGTTTTTCGTGAGATCACTAAGAACAAAATAAAACCCCTGCATCTTTGAGTCCTGGGGCATGTTTTAAACAATCAGGCGCTTTGTGATGGCGACTTTAATCGGACCACTTGGACGAATGGTCAGGTTGTTTTTGGGATCGGGATAGACAGACTGGCCTGGCAGCAAGCTAAAGTTAGTCCGTTGGGCCAGCGTTGCCAGTAGCAGTTGACCTTCCATCAAGGCGAAGTAGTTTCCAATACAGATCCTGGGACCAGCCCCGAAGGGGATATAGGCATAGCGGGGCACCTGTTTCTCACGCTCGGGAGTAAATCGCTCAGGGTCGAATTTTTCGGGATCAGGGAAAAACGCCGGGTTGCGATGTAGGACATAGGGAGAGACAAAAACAAGCGAACCTTCAGGGATGCGATAACCATCTACAACAAAATCTTTTGGAGCCTCACGGGTAATAACATATCCGGCAGGATAGAGGCGCATAGCCTCTTTAAAAACCTGGAGGGTATAGGGCAACTGCTTGAGATCGGCATAGGTAGGCGCACGTCCCTGCAAGACCTGCTCGGCCTCATTCTGCAAACGCTGATACATTTTGGGATGGTGCAACAGCTCCCACCAACACCACATTAAGGTAGAGGCCGTAGTCTCGTGACCGGCGGAAAAGAGCACGAGACATTCCTCCATCAACTGATCCCTATCCATTTTGCCGCCATCGTCATAAAGGGTATTCAGCAAAATCGACAAAAAGTCAGTGCGGCCATCTGGATGGCTTTGATGCTCATCTATCATCTGTTGTATGCGATCACGCAACACTCGAACGGCCGCACGCTCGCTCAAATTCCGCCCGGTGGGCCAGATAAGTGGCAGAGAAAAGGGATTGGAAAGTCGATAAGCGGCATAGCCAAAGCTGGTTGTCAGAGCTGCTCCAAGTTCATCCGCCTCATCCTTGATCTCTGTATCAAAGAGGACTTTGCCGACAATGCGCATCGTCAAACGGGTCATCTCGCGATTCAGATCTACCGTCTCGCCCTCTTGCCAATCCTGCTGAAGCGATTCACCATAGTGAACCATGGTATCCGCGTAAGCACTGATGTGCCGGGGTTGAAATGCCGGTGCCATCAACGCGCGCTGCCGTTGGTGAAAAGCTCCCTCACTGATAAACAAGCCCTCACGGCCACTTACAGGCGACTTCATAATAGCGTGCATCGAGCGAGGTTTCCTTATTTTCTCGCCCTGCTCCACAAGACACAACCGTACATGTTCCGGCTTATTCAACTGCACAAGCGTAAGCGGCCCTAAATGCGCCCCACTGACATCTCCAAGCTGTGCCATCTTGAGAAAAACATTTAAACGATCATTAAAGAAGGCTGAAAAGCTCCCAACAAACGGAAGTCCAGGGAGAAATGGAAGCTTTTTATCTATTTCAACTTGTTTCGCCATTGTTTTGATCCTTGCATTTACATACATAACTGTTCCCTGTTACTGTAACAGCCGTTCTCAGGTCTGACATCCACTAAAAGGTGGATTTACGAATCGGCTCTCCTCACTCTGGGTTACAGAAAAACAGAAGTACTTCTCGTTCATTTCTCTCCTTGTGGCTATAATAGAGTAGAAAGAGACTTGTCAGAACTTCCGGTCACGATTAAAATACACATGGTGCCGTCAGGTGTTTTGTCATTGCTAATTATTTAAAGACACTTCACAACGGCGCTCTCGCGCCTACTGAACGCCTTGCAAGCAGACAACATTGGAAAGCTTCAGTTTGGATCGCTTCGAGCAACAATGCTCCTGGCTTCTCAAGCGCGTTCAGTCAGTGAAGCGGATGGCTAACCATCTCACAGCGGATCTTACTCATACAAGATGAAGCAAATCAGATTGATGCAATCAATCATTTAGATGCAGGAATTGAGCTTTAATGGATATAAAGACCAGGAAAAAGACCGATACTGTCCCGCTCTCCCGTTCCGTCAACCCAAGGAAAATCTCATTCTGGGATTTTCTTGTGATTCTGGCGATGGGATGTCTCTTATTGTATGGAATCTCGCCTCAGTTATTCAGGCTCGGCGACGATGCAGCCAAGTATGAATGTTACGCAGTCGCTTTTTGGCATGGAACACAGGCGACTAAAAAGTTACCCACAGAACAATGTGCATTTCTTACCCAAATCAATCCGCCACTGATTAAACAGGCCGCCTTCGTTAACGATCTAAAACATCTTCACATGCCAGATTCAGTGATCAGCTTCTTTGCCTCACAATCTTCCAGCGCCAGCTTTCATGCCCTACCTCACGAATATCCGGCTCTGGCGCTCATTCCTTTTTCGGCGAGCTTGCTGGTGCCAGCTCACAACTCACAAATTGCCTTCGCGTTGGTGATGATCCTCCTGGCAATTGGGATGTATTTTGTAATGCTCAAGTCCCGCTCCAGAGCAGCCGCAATTATGTTTGCAGCTTATCTCGTGGTTGGAGGCTGGGTAACGGCGGCAGGGCGCTTCGATCTGATTCCAGCGAGCCTGACATTTCTGGCATTTCTGGCCAGCGTCAAGCAACGCTGGCTGCTGGCTTATATTTTGCTGGCAATCGCAACCCTGATCAAGCTGTATCCTGTCTATCTCTTGCCAGCTTTTCTGGTGGCCCAGCAGAGTTCGCCTCGAGTTAACTGGCGTCACTGGTACGACGGGCGGCGCTGGGCCGCCCTGAGCGTCTATATCGGAGTATGCGTTCTCATTCTGCTGGTCTCGCTTGGTCTGAACGTAGAAGGAACGCTGGCACCGTTTGGCTACTTTAAAGATAGACCCGTCCAGGTCGAATCGTTTTCTGCTTCTATATTATGGTTGAGCAGTCTGATAACACATCAACACCTGAGCTATGAATTTACCTTTGGATCGCTCAATATAGTCAATACATCGGGGGTGCAGTTCTCCCTGCCAGGGACACTCTGCCTGATCGGGGGGCTATTGTACACGCTCTGGCTGCAATGGAAGCGGAAGATAGACCTGGCAACCGCTCTACTCCTGACTCTCCTGATTGTAATCGTGACAACCAAGGTCTTCAGTCCTCAATACCTCATCTGGGTGATCCCTTTTGCAGCCTATATTGGTGAAGCGCGGCTGCGCTGGCTCATCCCCTGGATCGCGCTTGGTCTCCTGACAACCTGGATCTATCCCTACATCTACGAGATGGTTCCACTCTCACAAGTGGGCTATCTGCCCATCTTCTATCCCGTTACAACCATACGCAACTTTCTCTTCCTGGGCTGCGCGATCGCTCTGCTGATCATAGCTACACGCAGGCCAGCCCTTGCGCTGGCTAAGTAACCTGAAAAATCCTCGCGCTAATGCAGTGTTAGTGCGAGGATTTTTCTATGCTTTTATATGGGGCAGAGTCAACGCTGAGAAGAGGATTGACGGCTGGCAAGCGACCGGTCGTCGTATGGTATTTTGTTGCCAGCAGATCACTGATTTTGTTCACGCTCTCAATAATCACGCGAGCCTGAATAATAATAAAATTAAGGTCCTGCGCAACCTGCTCATAGTTTTCACCCCGCTCATCGCGCACATGTTCAAGGACCTTGAGGAGCTCACGCAACTTGGGAGGCGGAGCACCAACTGTATCATCCTGCAAGATCATGACCTGGGTGCGTAAAATCGCATCGATTTCCTTTAAAAAAGGACTGATCACCGGTAAAGCATTTTGGGTTGGCCGATCCAACAGATAGCCCTCAAGCGCCAGAATCGCACGGGCCAGATCGTCTGTAGTAGTCAGCAGACCACGCGAAATCTTTTGATTCACCTGCATATGTTCTGGCTCTTGCTGTGAGCGACGTACAGAAGCCTCAGCGCTAAAACGCGCGGATTGGGCGGCATGGCGAGCCCGCCGGATCTTCTCCGTGTCCTCTTTTGAGGGTTGAATAAAGGCATTGAGCACAGTTACAAAATACACCCGGAGCGTTTCCAGACGTTTGGCAAGCTGTTTGGGCGCTTCCAAACGCGCCCAACTTGGCCAGAGCATATATGACAACATCGCCAGAACACCACCAATGACTGTATCTACCAAGCGCACAAGCGTAATCTGCACCGGCTGAGGATCAACAAAGGCCAGCAACAAGACAACCTCCGCCGTAATAAAGCAGGAGAAAAGTGCGTAATTTACGTTCTGTAGCGAAAAGGCCAGGAATGCGACCAGCACATCCAGACCAATCAAGACATAGACATCTGGCTTTAACAGCGTCACCAGCAGCGTCGTTAAAACGATTCCCAGGATAGTGCCAAGTGAGCGAGCCAGGCCACGACTAAAAGTCTCCGAGAATTCAGGCTTCAAGACAAGCACAATTGTGAGAGGAATCCAGTACCCATGCTGGATAATCTGTGGAAAAAGCTGATAGAGGGCCACCGCTATCGCCAGCGTTAAAGCCATTCTGAGAGCATGGCGGAAATACATGGAGCTGAAGGTAAAATTCGCACGCAACGTTTGCAAAGGTGTTTTAAGTTCAAGGCGCTTTTGAGCAGGCAGGAGCGAAGCAAATTGCTGCTCAATCCGCTCTGTAGCGGCCTGCACATCGGACACAATCTCTGCAACGTCGAAAAGACGTTTATAGAGGAGGTCGCAATAGGTCTGCGCCTGCTCAATGGCGGTATCAACATAGATAGAGAGGTCATTGCGTTTAAACGCGGAAATTTCTTCTTCAAGATGAGAAATTGACTTTGAAAGATGACTGGAGACGCCATGCTGGTAAGTCAGCGTATGGGCAATATCATGCAGTAGAGCGGCAACCGTATTCAAAACGCCATGAAGCTGCTCAGCAAGCCTGGCCGAGGTCGGATCGTCCTTATCAAAGCTTTGTAGGACGTTCGATAAAATAATCAACTCAAGCCGGATATATTCGCCTTCTTCCATAAGCTTGCTATAAAAGCGGCGCTTCTGATAGTGCGGAGGAAGCTGATCGAGCGTATTTTCTGCCTGAACCAGGGCTTCATTAACTGCCGCACCGCTTTGAGGCTTGTCTGCATCCTTCGCGTACTTGCTTAAGGCCTGGTAGATTGACGAAAGGGCGGCGTGTTCAACATCCGCGCGCTGATGAGTAAAGGGAATTATCGCCAGCAAGGTTTGCAAAAGCGCGCCAGCGCCCACGAGACCGGCCTGGTAGAGTGTCTGCAACGGCGTTAAGGGAACATGAGCAAACACGATCATCGCAATCGTAGCCTGTAAGCCTATAATCATCGCGGGCTGCCCGAGGCAGATAATGAACCCTCCTCCAAATCCCCACAAAGCGATCGCCAGAACAACCAACCACCATATATGGCCGACAAGGCCACCAATCACAGCCGAAATAATCAGCCCCAGGGAAGCAAGCAACATTGTCCTGGTTCGGGCGGGATAGGTGAAGCTCAGGCCAGTCGAGCCCAACGAAGCCGCGCCGCCCGCGACAGCAACGCCGATCAAAAGATGGTTTGTTGCCAGACCAATAACCAATGGCAATAAAAAACCAACGGCACTGCGTATAGTACGGGCAATTGATAACTGCGAGCGATCAATCAGCACCGCCTGCTGAAATACAGCTTTTAAAGCCGTTAGCCAGGAAATAGTTCTGGCAGGTCGATGCGATGAGCCCAGGTGTCTGCTTTGTGTATGTAAATGGTCGGTTTTTGGCATGAAAATCCCCCCCGAGTCTGGCCAGGAAAAGTTATCGTCGCAATTCCATTGTCTAACTCAGCTATCTATTCTTTACACGTCAGAGAATGTCAAATAGATCATCTGTGTAGGGCCGTTCAAGTGAACGCAGTAGCCATTTTAGGCACATGCTTTTTCGGATTGAGCTTTATTAGACAACATTTAAGATATACTCAGGTGGTATGCTATTGTGAAAGAGGTGTGCCGCCAGTTCGCGGCACACCTCGATACATCAATTTTACTCTTGATAATGGGTTACTGAATGTAGCAAGCAATTGCATCCCATCGTCCAATAGCAAAAGAAAAGGAAGCCCAATGTTAGAGACAGATTCAAAAATGGCCCTCTTAGTCATGGATGTACAGGAAAGCATCGTCTCTCGCTTTGCACAAGCGGGCAACTTGCTCACACCGATAAAAGCAGCAATCGCGGCCGCTCGGGCCGCGTCAATTCCAGTTATTTATGTGAAAGTAGATTTTCGCCCAGGCTATCCTGAAATAAGTCCAAGAAATAAGAGCTTCTCTACAATCAGGCAGGGACAAACAGCACTGGCCAATGCCATGAATAAGATAGAGATTCATCCGGAGATTGCTCCACAGCCAGGCGATGTTGTGGTATCAAAACGGCGGGTCAGTGCATTTAGCGGAAGCGACCTGGAGGTCGTATTGAGAGCACAGGATATTACACACCTGGTCCTGTGCGGGATCGCCACCAGTGGAGTGGTCTTATCAACACTTCGGGAAGCGGCCGATAAGGATTACCAGCTAACGGTCCTGGCCGATTGCTGCGCGGATGGAGATGAAGAAGTTCACCGTGTGCTACTCACAAAGGTCTTTCCACGTCAGGCCGACGTTGTCCAGTCTGCAAGCTGGCCTGGGCAGGCATCCTAGCGAAAAATGCGCATCTAAGAGAAAAATACCGCAAAAAAAACAGGTCCGGCAGTTTCCTGCCGGACCCACTAATTTTATAGCCGTCGTTCCAATTTTTTTTCAAAGATAACAAGCTACAAAACAAAAGAAACTAGTAACGATCGTTGTAGTCGTTGCGTGGACGCCTATCACGATTCTGGAAGTCGCCACGTGGCTGACGCTCTCGGGCCTCATTAACCGTGATGGTGCGGTTACCGAGGGTGGTGCCATTGGCACGCTCAATCGCGTAGCGAGCCTCTTCGTCGCTGCTCATCTCAACAAAACCGAAGCCTTTGCTGCGGCCAGTCTCACGATCGGTGATAACCGTTGTGAAAGTAACCGTTCCATACTGCTGGAATACATCGGCCAGATCTTGCTCAGTTGTCTGATAGGGGAGTCCCCCAACATAAAGTCTCATTTTCGTATGCTCCTGTGTTGACATCTTTCAAACCATTAACGCTCGTAGAAACCATTTCTCACAGAAGCGATACAATTCATCTTCGATGTCATACTATTAATACGAACACCACCACTAAATAGTTTATTCCAAAAACAACCAATTTTTATTTTTTTTGCAAATATTGAGTATTTTCAATAATATTGATCACCCAAAAGTCATTCGCGCTGGCTTTTTACCTTGATTGAGTCACTTATCCACGACTAGAGAGCTTTATTATGGCGCAGATCTTGAATAAAAGCTGCGTTTGCTCTATTCAGAATTTCTAATAAATCCTCCCCCAAATTTTAATCTCATGTATTCATACGCAAAAAAAGAATAAAGAGGGCGTAGTTTATATTGCATGTGATGTATCACTTTAAATTAACATCATCAATCTCTAGATTTTTTAACAATCTAATTCAAATCAAAGTAGATAACCTTGTGTTTTTTTCTGCCGCCTGGCGATGGGAGGGAAGAGGAAGAAGTCTGGGGACACCTCGGCCCCGCCAGGGGCTTTGTCTCTGTACCCAGGTATGGCATAATAAGGATCAGGATTTCAGAAAGGAAAAGAGCATGAGTCAGGAAAAGAAGCCCGTAGATGGCGTTTTCGAGGGTGGGGGTGTAAAAGGCATCGCTATTGTCGGCGCACTCTCAGCAATGGAAGCCGCAGGTTATGAATTCGTTAACCTTGCTGGAACGTCGGCAGGAGCAATTGTTGCATCGCTCTATGCGGCAGGCTATAGCGCCGCCGAGCTAAAACCAATCATCAATGGTCTTGATTTTAGTTCGTTCACAGACTCCAACTGGATCGGCAAGATTCCCTTCGTAGGGGCCGTGATTGATGAGCTCGCTGAAAAAGGGCTGTATAAGGGCGATGCGTTTGAGAAGATTGTTCGCGATCTGCTCGCCCAAAAAGGCGTCCATACCTTTAAGGATCTCATTAACCCAAAACACATAAATGACGCAGATGACCGCTATCACTTCAAGCTGCGTATCATTGCAACTGATATCTCACGCGGTTCTATGCTCGTCCTACCACAAGATATCAAATCCTATGGCATCGATCCAGAAGATCTGGACGTGGCCCTGGCGGTCCGCATGAGTATGAGCATTCCATTCTTCTTTAAGCCCGTCAGCCTCAACAATAGCTATATCGTTGATGGTGGAGTTCTAAGCAATTTTCCAGTTCAGATTTTTGATTCGGATGGCGTGCCAGAATGGCCCACCTTTGGTATCAAGCTTGCCCTTGCCAACAGCAACAATCTGGAAAGTACCGTCCGCCATCCCATTAATGGACCATTCTCCGAGCTAGCAGCGATCTTGTTCACGGCAATAGAGGCACACGATGCTTATTATCTCCACAACGATAAGTATGTACGCACAGCCTTTATTGATACGACGGGCGTCAACTCTACAGATTTCAACTTAAAAATTGAGCAGAAAGAAACCCTGTTCAATTCTGGCATCAAAGGGGCTAACGACTTTCTGGCGCACTGGGACTTTGAAAAGTATAAGGCCCTCTATCGCAGCAATCAGTCTCTTCCAAGCCGGCGCGATATGGTTCTTCCAATGTAGGCAAATTGGTTTCTTCTTCTATCCAAGCAATCGCACAATTAAATAATATATAAAATCAGACTGGAAGATCTTCCAGTCTGATTTTATGGCAATACTATGCCAGCTTATCTCTCTTGCGGGACGGGCAACTCAAACCAGAAAGTAGAGCCATGCCCCAGGCTACTCTGGACCCCGACCTGCCCACGATGGCGGCCAATCAAGGTCTCACAGATATACAGGCCAAGTCCCAGACCAACGCCGCCAGTTCCCTGGGGAGGACGATCCTTCAATTGATGAAAACGACCCCAGACCTTTACCTTGTCGTCTTCCGAGAGGCCCGGTCCGAAGTCCTGGACCCAAACACGCACCAGATCGCCGCTGATGATCATGCCAACGCGGACCTGCGTCCCTGGCTCTGTGTATTTAAGCGCATTGGTGAGATAGTTACTTAAAACCTGCGCAATGCGATACTCATCAGCAAGCACCGTTACCACATCAGCAATAAGTGGTTCCAGCACAATTTCGCGCTCAGGCTCGGCCAGCCGGAAATCTTCAACAACATCCTGCACAATTTTGACAAGATTGCAGGGTTCCAGAGAAAGCTCCAGCTTATCGACGGCGATACGCGACACATCAAGAATATCGCTAATTAAGCGGTTTTGGATGCCAATCTGGCGCAGACTTCGGGTGAGGCGATTATCAAGATCATCGACCAGCTCTTTCATGCCCGGCGGGAGAACATCCAGGCGTTCGGTATAGCGTCTAACGCGACGTTTGACCAACTGGAGGTTTCCTTTGATGCCTGCCAACGGTGTACGCAACTCATGGCCAGCAACACTGATAAAGATATCCTTTTGCTGTTCAATCTCTTTGCGAGCCGTAATATCCACGACAAAAGCAAACCAACCATCAATCGTCTCTGTATCCAGGGAGGCACCAGAAAGCAGGACCGGCACACGTGTTCCATCTCTCTTCACGAAGTCTTTTTCATAGGGCTTACACATCCCGGTTTCATTCAATTCCTGCACAGCCTGGCGATCGCGAGCCATAAATTCAGGGATACTCAAATCTCGCCAGAAGAGAGGCTTTGTCTCAAACTCACTCCTTGTATATCCTAGCAGTTGTAGAAAGGCATCGTTTGTCTCACAGACCCTCCCCACCTTATCAACAATCAAAACCCCAATGATATTCGACTCCACTAGCCGACGAAACTTGGCCTCGCTTTCACGCAAAGCATTTTCCGCGCGTTTACGCTCCGTAATATCATGAAAGTAGATAGAAAGGCCGTCCCTGGACGGATAAACATAGACATCCAGCCAGGTCATTAAAGGAGAATAAAACATCTCAAAGGAGAGCGATTTTTGAGTCTCCATCGCCTCGCGATACTTCTGCTCAAAACTCGTGCCGATGGTTGCGGGAAAATATTCCCAAAAAATTGTGCCAAGAATTTCATCTCGTTTACGATGCGAGACCTCTTCAGCCACGCTATTGACATAGACGATGCGCCACTCGCTATCGACACAAAAGACGGCATCGGAGATACCATCAAGGATTATTGAAGCACGTTTATCCGCCAGTTGTTGGAGAGCCCAGGCGCGGCGCTGTGCCGTGACATCCATAACCGCCCCCACCATGCTCAAGGGGTTATCATGAATATCATAGATGCCTCTTCCATGAGCGGTCATCCAGTGCGGGCTACCATCAGGCCAAAGCACACAAAATTCGATGTTACAGTCGGTTCTTTCGCGTAAGGACCGATCCAGAATTTGCCGGACGTTTTCACGATCGTCCGGGTGAATGACGTCCAGAAACTGCGAATAGGTTGTCGGGTTAGCGGCCTGGGCAAGGCCAAATAACATTTTTAGTGCATCATTGATCGTCAATTTTCCGTTGAGCAAATCCCATTGCCATTCGCCAATCTGATTTGTAGAGCGCGAAAGATGCAACTGCTCTTTGCTCAACAGGCTGGCACGTTTTTGCTCAGTAATGTCATTGCCACAAATAATACATTCGGAGATAGTGCCTGCCTTAGAGCGTACTGGAACGCTACGCACAAGAATGGTGCGATATATACCATCAAAACGGCGCAATAAACATTCAGAAATAAACGATTGCCCCGAAAGGATAGAACGCTGAATCAAGTCTTCAAGCAGGCCGCGATCAGGTGAGTAGACGGCATCCAGCCAGCTTTTTCCTGGAGCTTCACAGGCGGGCCGTCCTGTAAACTGTTGCCAGCTTTCGTGCTCATCACTAATTTCTCCGTCTGGGGAGACAATCCAAAAAAGATCAAAAGCCGATTGCGCAAAGGCTCGGAAACGATCACCTGTCGAAATCAACCCGCCAGACATAGTGCTATCCTTGCCTTCATATGTGATATTGCTTATTGGTGTATTAGAACCCTGTTCCATCTAAACCTCATTTTTCGCAACAACCTTACATAGTAGCAGAGACGTAAACAAGCAAACATATGGGGCATATGTAGATACATCAATATATTTAGACTGCCCTCTTCCAATCAGCCCTCGAAAGATCTCTTGCCTCGAAACGTTTCTTAAGAGGAATGCGTGATCCACAAGAGAAGCCCCTCTCTATTTACCAGATACGTACTTAGTAAATGCCATAACCTTCGATAACGATAGTGCTCCATAGATAAACTGGAAAGTGCAGGTACACATGGAAAAACGCACGCTTGGGCGTTCAGAAATAAAAGTCACACCGCTCTGCTTTGGGGGTAATGTCTTTGGTTGGACCACAGACGAAGCAACCTCCTTTGATATTCTTGATACCTTTCTTGAAGAAGGCGGCGACTTCATTGATACCGCTGACGTGTATTCGCGCTGGGCTCCGGGCCACCAGGGTGGGGAATCCGAAACCGTCATGGGTCGCTGGCTTAAAAACAGGAACAAACGCGACAAAGTCATCATTGCCACCAAACTTGGTAGCCCGATGGGCGAGAACGCGAAAGGTCTTTCGCGCCGCTATATGATGGAGGCCGTTGAAGCCTCGCTACGACGCCTTCAGACAGACTATATCGATCTGTATCAGGCCCATATTGATGACCAGGATACGGCGCTTGAAGAGACCCTTGCAGCCTTTAATGAGTTAATTACACAAGGAAAAGTACGAGCGATCGGTGCTTCAAATTACACTGCTGGCCGCCTCTCCGAAGCACTAAGTGTCAGCAAACAGCATAATGAAGCACGCTACGAGAGCATCCAGCCGCCCTACAGCCTGGCGAACCGCAGTGTTTACGAAGGTTCGCTGGAAGAAACATGCCTGAAAGAAGACGTTGGCGTCATTACCTATTCTTCTCTCGCCAGCGGTTTCCTGACGGGAAAATATCGTGCCGGTACGAACCTACCAGGCAGCCCACGAGCGCAAGGGGTCCAAAAAAATTATATGAACAAGCGTGGCTTTGCCATCCTGAATGAGCTTGATCGAATCGCCACCCGGTATGATGCAACAATCACGCAGGTCGCACTCGCCTGGATTATTGCTCGCCCTGGCATTACGGCCCCAATTGCCAGCACTACCTCAATTGCTCAGACGCGTGAGTTGATGGGCTCCCTGAAACTTCA
>DASSXK010000375.1:0-6806 GCA_035703945.1 Ktedonobacteraceae bacterium
AAAACGATACATGGGAAGGGAGGGTGTAGAAATGCTGGTGTATGAAGCCACATGGGATGCTGCTAATAGAAAAGCGCACAAGGCCGCTGGTGGATATTTTGCAGGCCCGAATGATACATTTCCACTCAAAGATGCTTCAGACGTTTCTGACGCCTGGGGGCTCGCAGGACACGCGGCCAATCCTGATGAAGTCAGAGCCAACATCAAACGTTGGGCCAAAGAACACGGCCATTATGATGCTTTGCCCGATACAGCGAAGGATGAGAAAGAATCTGCATCGTTCAATCTGGGAGTTGTCGCTGTGTCGAATGGAAGTCAGATTGTTCTTGAATCGGTTGGGCCTAACCAGCGTCCACAGAAGAAGATTGGCACGTTGAAATTGCGCTGGTTGAAATACAATGATTATTCCGAAAACAGGCGTGTCTATCCAAAGGCTACATGTGACGCTATTTTCCGCGCGGCTCAGGAAGTGCTTTCAAGTTCAAATGCGATGCCTCCAACAACTTTTGTGAGTCATGAGGCCGCGAACGGCAATCTCAATGTGGAATTAGTTGGTGCGCCGGTAAAAGTCTGGCAAGAAGGAGATGAGTTCTGGGCGCTCATTGACTTAGCAGATACAAGTGTAGCGCGCGATATGTTGGGCCTGGCTGAAGGTGGGTATCTTAAATCTGGCTCGATGCGCGTGGCTGGCGTTGAGTTGCGTCATGACTCAATGTATGAAGTGCCGGTAGTAGTAGTGCAAGAGGGTGTAGTTCCACGATTTTTAGGTATTGATTTGACTACGCGTCCAGGGCTTGCTGACACCGCGCGTATTACGCAGGTGCTGTATGAGAGCGCTGGCCAGCAATCCATTTATATTGAGTCATTTAAGTATGACAGTTTGTCTGTCGCATCAAAGGAGGTTCCCCCTGCTATGGGAACACCAATCTATCTCCAAGTCATTGCTGGCGCATTCCAGGAATCGTCTTCGCGCGAAGCACATATGCGCGTACATGATCATCTCGCTGGGGTGATGGACGAGGCAATGGGTAAAGCCTGTCATGGTTCTGAATCTGCGCGCTATCAGGCTCTGATTGAAGGGCAGCTCGACGAAGCGGGTAAAGCGATTGCCATGAAACACGCTCAGCGCCTGGCAGCCGCGCATGATGAAAGTGCGCGCCAACTGGGCATGAAGTGTGAAGGCTGTTATGGCGATGTCATGGGCAATGCGCCTTCTGATACCGACAACGATGGAGACAACCCGGCAGGCGGGTTTGACCCTGATCATGATGGAGAGTCCGGTAGGACTCCCCCTGCTCTGACTGAATCTCGAAAGGAGAATAAGACATTGACCGAAGAAGAGATGTTGGCTGCCCTAAAAGCCAAAGGCTTTTCTATTGAAGCTCCAAAGACTGCTGAACAGAAACGCATTGAAGAGCAGGATGCAAAGATTGCTGCTCTGGAAGCAAAGCTGATGCAGCTCGCCGAAACCGCGCCGACTTCGCGTCAGACGCTGGCTAACCAGAGCCAGTTTGAGGAATCCAGCACTTTGCAAGAGGAAGTGCTGTACGAGGAAGGTGATTATCTGAAAGGTGAGCTGGCCTACAAGAACTGGAGCGCGCTCAGCAATCGTCGCGTTCCCTGGCCTCATGACAAGCTTGATCCAAAGTTGGCCTTACATGAGATGGCCCCCTTCCTGGCTCATTCTCTCAATGCTCAAGAGGCCCACGCGCGAGGCCGCGATATTGGTTTCTTTGTCAAGCCCGATGAATTGATATAGTTTTTTGTATCGATAGAGCCATATTGGCCAAGTCGCGGCTATGTGGTGGTAGTGTGGAGGATGAAGCCGAATGGCTACACTTCGTCAGATTCAGGAAACGCTCTCTCAGTCGAATGGAGCGCAGTTTTTATACCAGCCGGTCATTGATCGCGCGCTCTTTGAGGCCACGCGCAAATTCACGGCAACCAGGGCATTATTCCCGCGCAAAGCCTGGAATACGCCAACCTACATTTTTAACAAGCGGACAAACTATCCGCAAACCAGGGCGGTTGTCGAGGCTCCCCCAACCACTGGCACCGGCTCTGTGGCTGCTACTGCTTCCACTTATAGCCAGGTGTCCTGGGCGATTAAGCACTGGCAGAACAATCTTGACCTGGCTAAATTCTCTATTCAGACCGCGCGTGTCAATGGTGATCTGATGCAGCTCGAACTTGAGGCCGCAACTGAATCGGCCATGTGGTTTGAAGAGGCTGTGAACCTGTACGGAAGCGCAGGGGCAACCAATGGTACGTATCGGCCTGAGTGGGATGGCGTGGACCTGCTGATGTCTGCCAATTCCACTAACAAAATTGCAGTCAACAGCACGCCTTCTATTGCGATGCTGGATGCCATGATTGATGCGGTTAAAAAGAGTCTGGGTGCGGTTCCGCGCCCGAATCAGTATGCCATGGTGATGAGTTCAGAAATGCTCTCTGCCATTGGCCGTCTGTTCGTTCAGGAGAAACGCTACCTGGACAAAGCCGTCATTTATCCTCGCGACGACAGAGGTCAGTTGAATGGCCAGATTACGGATAACCGCTCGTACATCGATGGTGGCCTGGAGCTGGTGTCTTATCGTGGTGTGCCATTCGTTGAGAGCAGCTTCGTTACCAGTCTGGGCCAGATGGGAACGGTGACCGCTACTGATGGCGGCTCTGTTTCGGGTGGTTCGTTGGTGAACAGCCAGTATGGGTATATTATTGAGGCCGTGAGCGATTATGGTGTCACGCTGGCATCGGCAGAGGCAACCGTTACGCCCACTGCTGGTCATCAGGTGTCCCTCAGTTGGTCTACTCCAACCGTTACTGATGCCAATGGGAATAGCCGCCAAATCCTGATGTATCGCATTTTCCGCACTGCGGCTGCTGGCGCGTCCAATTCTGAGACGCTTTATGCCGTGGTTTCCGCGCTCGACAACAACGATGCCGCTGTAACCTCCTGGAATGATACCGGTCTGCCTGTGCTTCCGTATGCTTCTGGCGCAAGTGGACAGGCGCTCTATAGCGTGACTGTGGCCACGTCCAGCACGAATGCAGCTCCTGACGGGGTGACGTTGCCTCGCGTGAACGTTGGCAGCCATACCGCGCAAGACATCTGGATGCTTCCGCGTGATCCTGATATCTTGCTGGTGCCTGTGGTCAATGAACTGCAAACGGTTCAGCTTGCTCTGGTCAACGCCCGCACGCAACAAGTTGCGTTGGAAGGGGATCAGGTGTTGGTTGTTCGTGGTCCTGGGTTCATGGCCAAAGCCATGAGCGTGTACCTGAGCTAAGTGGAAAGGGAGAAATACAACCATGGCGAATTTACCAGCAGCACGACCAATGGATGGAAACGGCATTCCTATCATCGGCCCGACTGATGGCCAGAAGGCAACGTTTGTCTTCAGCCGCTCAACCTTTGCGATTGCTGCCACACCTACGGACATTGCTATTATCAATGGTTCAAGCTCGGGCAAGATCGTGCGTATCACGCGCATTGAAATTGATGCGCTGTGTACGGCTCCCACCGCTTCTGCGCTGGAAGTCCAGTTGATTAAACGTACCTCTGCCAATTCTGGTGGAACGACAACCGGGAGCCCTGCGGGTGTAGCCTATGACAGCAACGATGGGAGCCCCACGGCCCAAGTGTTGTGCTATACAGGTAATCCTTCTGGTCTGGGAACGTCTGCAGGTATCGTGCGCGATGGCAAGATTGTGCCAGTACTCAGTCCGTTCACAGCAACCGATTTCCCGCAGCACGACAAACTCATCTGGGACTTTGGTAACCGACCAGAAAAGGCGCTGGTCCTCAATTCTGCAACTGAGGGCTATGCGATTAACCTGGCAGGCGCGACCATTCCGGCTGGTTTGAGTATGGGGATCTCTATCGAGGTCACCGAGGAATAGCCAGGTGCGCAGCGGAATCACTCTTACTGAGCGAAAACCGCCTTTACTGAGTGAAAACACAGCAGGGGGAACCTCCATACTCCCCCTGCTCTGGAGGAGATGTATGGAAATTCTCTTGATGTGCAAGAATAGTTCTGGGTCAGTGGCGTTTTCTGCTGGGTTGGTTGAGGGCATTTCTGCACCGACACGCAAATATCTCATCGAGGGCGGCGCTATCACGCTCTCAGGCTATTCAGATGCCATTCTTCATCATGATTGCGAGGAGCTGCTTCATATGCCGAGCGGTCTCTATCGCATGCCGACGCCAGCCGAACAGGAAGCCATGCTACAGAAAACACAACAGGCCAGCCAGCTTCAGGAAAACGTTTCTGCTACTACAACAGAGCAGGGCGATGATTCCGATACAGATAACGCGCCTGTTACTCCCCCTGCTCAGGACAGCAAAAAGAAATCTGGAGATTAAATGCCGCGCCTGTATCTGTCCACAACTGATTTTCTGGCAACGACCGAGGCATTGACCTTTCCGGCTCAGATGGCACGCCTACAGAACGTTGCTGGCGCGCTGGATATGTTGCTTGCGCGTGCGTCCAGACGGGTTGATGGTTTTTGCAAAAAACGTATTGGCCAGCCAGGTCAGACAACGATCGTGGTTGGTGGTGGAATTAGTGCAGGCGCGACTTTGATTAGTCTGACTTCTACGTTAGGTTTCGACAATGGGCAAGAGCAGGCTATTTTGCTCAATCCAGGTGGAGGAACGCAGGAGATTGTCCTATTGGTGCCTGCTCCTGTTCAGGTATCTAACTGGTCAAGTCCGTATCCTGGAAGTTTGAAACTGGCTCAGGGAACGCTTTATCCGCATTCAGCAGGCGAGGTTGTTCAGGGGCTCTATCAGGAGGTTTCGACGGTTGGCAGTTCTGGCAGTTCGGATATCTATTCAGAGAGCTTGCTTGAACTAAATCAAGCGGCTCAGCTCGCCAGAGCACATGCACCACAATTTGACACGTCTGGCTTGACGCGTGTCATTTTCTTGAAGCAATATCCGATCATTGCGCTCTACCGCATTGAGCATATGCTTCCGATTGATACTACCTATGAGACATTGGATCAAAGCCAGGTGGGCATCCAGCCGAGTGCAGGTTATCTGAGGCTTCCAATAGGCTCATTTGTCTTGCCTGAAGGTCTCTTTCGGTCAACCTATACAGCGGGTTTTCAGTATGCCAGCGAGGAAGTACAGCAGGCCACAGCGCTTTATGCCGCTGATCTTCTGCAGAATATGCTGACCTTTGGGGCAGCTCAGAGTCAGCAAGGGAAGCTTCGATTAGTTGCTGGCCAGACCACACAATATAAGTCCAGGTACGTGCAGGCAGCGGAAGAAATCTTGAGCCAGGCTAATCTGGTGCGGAGGACGTAGGGGATGAGTGGATTCGGCAAAACACCAACAACCACAACAGAAGGATCGCTGGCCACCAATCAAGTGTTCATTAGCTCTGTAGCTGTTCCAGGACATGCAAACGGCGACCTGACTGCGTTGCGAGGGGCGAACGCAAGTGTTGACGCGAATGGAAATGAGCTTGCAGACGTTTCTGCTGCCATGGCTGATGGTGCAAATGTTACTCTTGGATCAATCGGCGATGCGGCCTGGAGCGGTTCAGGAAACGGGACAGCTATCGCTATCCTAAAAAAGCTGGAAGCGTTATTGGCGGGAACGCTCGGGATTAGCGGTGTTGTGGTTGCAAGTGGCGCGGTTACTGCAAACGCTGGGGCGAATTTAAACACCTCAGCTTTGGCCTTGGAGAGTGGCGGAAATCTGGCAACGATCGCCTCCAACACAGCTACACCCAACATATCTGATCGATGGGCAAGGCAACTTGGACAAATAGATCTTGCGCGTGTGTTGGGCGCGGCTCTGAGCAATACGAATCCTGTTCCGACAGAGAGTAACATTCAGAACTGGTTGCGCAACGGCCAGGCGTTTGTTGTCTCGACTGGGTTGGTGACAGGAGCCAGCGCAACATGCGGGCTCTCGATCTGGAATGGAACAAGCGGCAAAAATATATTAATTTACTCCATTTGTTTCCTGGATCAACAGGGTGGGCAGGGGCAGGTAGGGCAGATCTATAAACTTACAGCTAATCCAGGTCTTGCCAATGTAGCAACGCCTGTGAACAAGAATTTTGGGAGTGCTACCACCAGCTCTATGACCTGCACCAGCGCGAATTCTGGGGTCAATCTTTCTGGAGGAACATTGTTAGAAAGCTTTCCAACCAATTCGCCTGCGGTGGTAGAGTTGATCCAGCCTGGCAGCGGGTATTTCCTGCCTGGGAATGTGAATTCGGGTCTGGGTGTCCAGGTAGCCATGCAGGGAACCGGCGGCTTTGTCCAGGTAAGCGTTCATTATGTGGAGTTTTAGCTGATGAGCCAGACAATTTACATTTTGCGCACGTTTGGGGGAACGCTTGTGCTGACAGTCAATCCACCACCTATCATCGCCACGACTGTTGAGGCGAAGGGGCGCGATGGTATTGTCAAAGCGCTCGCGCGGGATGGGATTGTTGAGGCAAAAGCACGAGACGGCATGGTTGTGGCAAGGGGGCGCTAATGGGTATTTCTCCCTGGTACAGGACATCATCGCCTATTTCGCCTATCTGGACTATTCTGCTTGTGCCAGATACTGGCTCTTTTAATGTCGCTGGCCTGGCTCCTAGCAATTTCGCGCTGCTGCTTCGGAACTTGGATACCGGGGTAGAGACGACAGGCCAGGGGACGTTTAGCAATATCCAGGCAGCAACCACGATCAGCCCGGCAAGCGTCCAATATCAATTGGCAACCGCTGACGTGAATCTGGGTCATTTTCGTGTATGGGTAGAAGTGACACTTTCGACTGGTGGGATTGAGCCATTTTT
>DASSXK010000388.1:0-5723 GCA_035703945.1 Ktedonobacteraceae bacterium
CAGGAACCGCTCCTGCTCTTCCTTATAGGAAAGTACGGCTGCCTGTTGGACCCCTGAATACTGGTGCAAGACCGTTTCGATCTCGCCCAGTTCAATCCGGAAGCCTCGTACTTTCACCTGATGATCGTTACGTCCCACAAATTCCAGCGTTCCGTCTTCTCTCCATCTGACCAGGTCGCCGCTGCGGTACAGCCGTTCCCCGGCCTGCCGACCCCAGGGATGGGGCACAAAGCGTTCAGCCGTCAGGCTGGACTGACCCAGGTACCCACGGGCCAGTCCCGCGCCACCAATATATAACTCTCCCTGGACCCCAACAGGTACAGGCTGGCACTGTTCGTCCAGAACATAGACCTGCCAGC
Organism: Ktedonobacteraceae bacterium; assembly: GCA_035703945.1. GTDB lineage: Bacteria > Chloroflexota > Ktedonobacteria > Ktedonobacterales > Ktedonobacteraceae > DASSXK01. The sequence goes on from DASSXK010000388.1 coordinate 360, forward strand.
CCGCCAGAGGGACGCCAATCCCCGGCTTCTCCTCGCCTGGATGGCACCATGCTCCGCTTGTCATAATCGTCGCTTCGGTCGGTCCATAGGCATTGATCAAACGCCTTCCGCGCCCCCAGTCTTCCACCGGGTGTTGAGGGCAGGCCTCTCCCGCCACCACCAGCGTGTGTAGATACTCGACTCCTGCCGACCGGGTGACAAGCAAGGCTGATGGTGGCATCGTCGCCTGACTGATCGCCTGCTCTTGCAAGACACGTCGCAATGGCTCACCCGGCAAGCCATCCTGGCGAGAATTCAGATACAACGTTCCTCCGGCGCTCCAGGCCAGCGTAATTTCAAAAATAGAGGCATCAAAACTCAGCGAGGCAAACTGCAAGATGCGATCCTGAGGGGTAAGCTGAAACGTGTCTTGCAGGGTCTGAGCCAGAGCTGCCAGGCTTCCATAGGAGAGTTGAACACCTTTGGGACGGCCCGTCGAGCCAGAGGTATAGATCACATATGCCCGTTGCAGGCTCTCATGCATGCCATGCGGAAGCAAACGATCCTGCTCCTCAAGCTGAGATTGTAGCTGCGGCGCATCAATACAGAGGATAGCGCCTCCCCAGACCTCATCAAGAAGCGAGCGCAGGCTGTTCTCAGTAACCACTAAAGCAGGGCGAGCATCCTCAAGCATAAAAAGCAGGCGCTGAACTGGAAGCTCCGGGTCAAGAGGCAGGTAGCAAGCCCCTGCTTTCCAGATGGCCGCCAGCACAATCGGAAACAGGCGTGAACGAGGCAAACAGACCGCAACGATAGCTTCTGGACCCAGGCCTCGCTTCAACAAATAGTGGGCAAGCTGATTCGCCCGCTGCTCCAAAAGCTCGTAGGAGAGTTGCATTTCAGCAGAGTGGATAGCGATCGCATCAGGTCGCAAGCGGGAGTGGGAATGCAGTACCTCATGCAGATAAGATCCAGGCGCTTCGAAGGGATTGCTTGCCCCACTCCATTCCTCAAGAAGTTGAGCAGATTCTTGTGGCAAAAAAAGCGCCAATTCGGAAATTTTCCGCTCCAGTTGGTGAGCGAATCCTATCAGGATAGCCTGGAGATGCTGCAAAAAGCCCTGGATTTGCCGCAGCTCAAGCAAGGTCCGATCATAGCTCGCGCGGAAAAAGAGCTCCTCGCCGGGCTGCACAATCAGGGAGAGTGGATAGAGGGTACGCTCAGTCACCTGCACCTGCCAGACCCGCAGAGACGTTTCGGCCTGAGCGCCGGGCACATACTCTTCGTAGGAATAGTTTTCAAAAACAAGAAGCGTCGCAAAGAGCGGAGATTCAGGTGGGAGGCCGCTCCAGCGTTGAAGGCGAAAAAGGGGTACAAAATCATACTGCCTGGCCTGGACCTGTTGCATCTGCAACTGCTGTAACCAGGTGGCGCAGGTCTCCTCTCCAGCTATCTGCACGCGGGTTGGCAGGGTGTTAATAAACAGACCGACCATCTCGTCCACACCAGCAATCTCCGTAGGACGTCCGGCAACTACCGACCCAAAAGTGACATCGCTCAAACCGCTATAGTGACTGAGCAGCAACGCCCACGCCCCCTGCACAAGCGTATTGAGAGTGATCTGATAGCGCCGTGCAAGTTGAGAAAGAGTCGAGGTAAATTCCTTAGATAAGAGCAGCGTTTCCTCAGTATAGTGATCAGCAGTGATTTCCTGTTGGTCAGGAGGCCGAACAGCCCCAAAGGGAGTCCACATCGTTACCGTCTGTAATTGCTGACGCCAGTAGGATTCAGCCGAGCGCATATCTTGCCGCGCCAGCCAATCAATATAGTTTCGATAAGGAGGAGGCGAAGGGAGATTCGGATATTGTCCGTCGCTCAAAGCCTCGTAGGAACGCAACACGTCGTTCCAGACGCGCATCAAGCTCCAACCATCTAACACAATATGATGAAAGCTCCAGACAAGATGATAGATCTGCGAGTCCATCTGAATCAGCGTCACACGCATCACAGGGGCCCGGGCCAGATCAAAGCCGGCCTGGCGATCGGCCCGAAGAAAAGTCTGGAGGCGCTCGTCCTGAACCTTTTTTGTGAGTGCGCACCAATCCAGTACCTGCCAGGGTAAAGTGACATTAGACGCGACCGCTTGTAGAGGAGTATCCAGCTCTTCCCAAAGGAACGATGTACGTAAGACCTGATGACGCGCAATCACATAGTCCCAGGCCGCTCGAAACGAGTCCACGAGCAGCGTTCCTTGCAACATACACTGAAATTGCTCCATATGCACCTCCGAACGCGGGGCATACAGCGCATGCACTAACATCCCTTGCTGCATGGGAGAAAGCGGATAAATATCCTCAACATCCTTCAATTGTGTCACCTCTCTCTATATTCCTTGTGCAGGAAGCCAGCATCTACCGGTTCACTTGCTCCTTTCTGATGAAAGGAGCAAGTGGACGATTCCCGACATTGATGCCTGGAAAACGCCGATTCGCGATGTCGTGATTAGTCTTCCAGATGCACAAGTGAATCCAGGAGAGACGCAGCCTGCTCACTCAGGAGCAGTTCACGCACCCGACCGATGTGCTGTGAAATGGGGAATTCATCTCGATATAAAGAGACCTGTGATTCCAGTAAGGCATGCCACTGTTTAATCGCAGGGCTGAACTTGCCTTGATCGATAAAATGAGACGCCTGATAACAGGCCGAAACCAGCACAGCGAGGATCGTCGTCACATTTTCAATCAACTGGAGCGATTTACGAGCGGCATTCAAGCCCATGCTGACCACATCTTGATTTGCGCCATTCGAAGGAATCGACTTGATGGAAGAGGGGGCCGCAAGATCAAGATTCTCTGAGGCGATGCTTGTCGCCAGGTATTGCCCTCCCTCAAAGCCGGAGAAGAGACCAGCCTGATCTGAGGCCAGGAACGGCGGCAAACTATTATTCAAATGTGGATCAACCAGGCGATTAAGCTGCCTCTCTGCCAGAACCCCGATCTCAGCCAGGGCAACATTCAAAAAATCGCTATACATCGCGACATATTGTCCATGAAAGTTGCCGCCGTGGAAAAGCTCTTCAGGCGTATCAAAGATCAAAGGATTATCATTACACGAGTTAATTTCCTCTTCGACCACCTTTTGCACCATCGTAAACGTATCGCGCACCGGCCCGAGAATCTGTGGAACACAGCGCAAAGAGTAGGCATCCTGCAAGTAGACACGCGTATCTGCGACCCGTTCTGAATCTGCGGATTTTTCAGTGAGCTTTTTCATAATGTCTTTATGATCGCGCGTCAATTCGCTCCCATCCAACAAGGTACGTAACTCACGTGCAACAGCCACCTGACCGGCATGGTTCTTTAAGAAATGCCCACGATGATCGAATGGACGGGTTGAACCCTGAAGGCACTGCACAATATCGGCAGTCGCCATAACCGCAATTTTGAGGAGACGACGCGCTTTGACCAGGGCAATACTGGCAACACCGGTCATCGCAGAGGTGCCATTCACGAGGGTCAGGGCTTCTTTATATCCCATATGCAATGGTTCCAGGTGCTCTGCATCCAGGACTTCACGAGCAGCTCTCACCTCGCCATTGACACGTACATACCCATCGCCAATCAAAGGAATGGCCATCTGAGAGAGTGGAGCAAGATCACCGCTGGCCCCGAGGGAGCCTTGCTGCGGCACAATCGGATGAATCTGGCGATTTAAGAACTGCTGCAACAGGTACACGCCATGGGAGCTAATGCCAGAATAACCTTTGGTGAAATAATTCAGACGTACCGCCATAATCGCACGTACAATATCATCAGAAAAAGGCTCGCCACCACCGGCAGCATGGCTGCGGAGCAGGTTGACCTGCAAGTCCGTCTTATATTGAGGTGGGATTAACATATAGACCAGTTCACCAAAACCAGTATTTACACCATAGATGGGATGCTTCTCTTCCCCCCAGGTCTGCACACGATTATGAACTTGTTGAATAGCTTCGAACTGTTCCGACGAAAGCTCGACTTCCTCCCGTTGAACAGCAACAGCAAAAACATCATAAACCGAAAGATTTTCTCCTGTAAGCCTCATGAATCGAAATCTCCTTGATATCTATGCTCGAACACAAAAGTAACGCTTAAACTCGTGAATAGGTGGTCGTTGTTCCCGCCTCAGAAAGCTTCCTGATCAGGCTTTTCTCTACTTGCATCATTCAGTCCTGAACATCGTTCTCAAGTAATACTGAGAGCCTTTTACGTTCTCTTCTACTCAGGTGCTCAACCGAGAAACGAGAACCATCTGGAGTGCCAGGAGACATCTCGACCTCCTTGCTTTTAGCAGGATCAAGTGGAGAAGACTGCATCTGAGCAGCAAGATCCTCCAAAACTTGATACTGAAAGAGCTGTTGCGGCATAAGGTGCAACCCCTGTGCTTTCGCACGAAGGCTTACCCTGACAGCAAGAATGGAATCGCCGCCCACTTCAAAGAAGTTATCAAGACAACTCACTCGCTCAAGGCCAAATACCTCCTGCCATATTTCAGCCAGTGACACCTCTATCGCTGTCCTCGGCGCGACGTATGCTTTTTGGGTGGGGGCGAGTTGTGTAGAGCTGAGTTTACGCAAAGCAAGGCGATCAACTTTGTTGTTAGAGGTCATTGGAAATGCGTCCATAGTCAGGAAAGTCGCTGGGACCATATACTCTGGCAGCGATTGACGCAAGAAGCGATTCAAATCCTGACTCTCTATCGCTCGTGCAGGCACCGGCAAAAGACAGGCAACCAGAAATTGTCTATCGCCGCTCTGTTGCAGCAATACCACAGCATCCTGCACAGCCGGATGTTCTTTGAGGGCAAACTCTATTTCATTCAACTCTATCCGATGGCCATAAAACTTGACTTGCGTATCCTGACGCCCAAGAAACTCAAGAGAGCCGTCAGGTAGATAGCGTGCCAGATCTCCCGTGCGATAGAGGCGCTGGCCCTTTTCTGATCCCCAGGCATCCGGAATGAAGCGTTCAGCAGTCAGATCTGGTCGACCAGCGTACCCACGCGCAACCCCTGTTCCTCCAAGGTAGATCTCACCCACCACTCCAATTGGACAGAGTTGCCAATTTTGATCAAGAATATAGACCTGAGTGCGTGCAATCGGTCGCCCAATCGAAATCGTGGCATCGTCCTGGTGGATCGGCGCAATCAATGACCAGATTGTCGTCTCCGTTGGGCCATACATATTCCAGGTGGCTTCGCTACGTTGCGATAACTGAGAACCCAGTTCCTGTGTCAAGGCCTCTCCACCACACAAAATACGTAGTCCAGCCTGCCCCTGCCAGCCCGTTTCAAGCAACATTCTCCAGGTCGTTGGGGTGGCCTGCATGATTGTGATGGCATACTGCT
>DASSXK010000428.1:0-2761 GCA_035703945.1 Ktedonobacteraceae bacterium
GGCAGTATATAAATGCGCCCTGGTTTTCTCTTTGCCTATCCACAATACATTAGACAAATTTTTAAGTTCACAGGACTTTCTGAACGCTGGCATTGAAAGTTTCTTTGTTCAGGTATCCCGTTTCGTCCGCCAGGCGGAGCATATTTTCAAGGCAAGCGAGGAGCAGATCTCTCTCCAAATGTCACCTGCTAAAATAAGCATAATAGTATAAATTTTTAAGCATAATACCGTATAAATTGAGCACGAAAGCCACCCACGGCTTTAAGATCTACCCTCTGGATCTGACTCTTCCTGCATCAGATCAAGTGCCTGCTTGACATCACGATCTTCGCCAGAGCTCGGACCTTTTTTGCGCTCTCTCAGGCGCGTGTCTTGCAGATCAACCTCCTCAACACCTTGCTTATGCACCAGGTCAACCCAGGGATCTCCAGCTACGGTGGGAATCGCCGTGCCACTCTCAGGCTCGTGTCCTGGTTTCAGACCCGATCCGGGTTGTTGCTTACCCATCACCTTCCCGGCCTCTCCAAGTCCCAATAGTTCACGCCAGGCCGGGCTTAGTTTCTCAATATCTTCACCCTGGCCCTGACGCTTCCCTTTCTGAGGCCTCTGGCGCGCTCGCTCATTCTCAGACATATTCATATTTTTTTCTTCCGGCGATAACATCATGCACCTTTTATTTGCAAAATTTGAACCGCACAGCAATCAAGCACAAAACGTCTGTATCGATCATCAATTTTCGTCCGGTGGAACGTGGTAATACCACATTAATTGTTGGGCTATCGACTTCCACAAAGGCGCCGCTGCCGTTCCACCGTAGATTGACGCCTGAGGACGATCAATCTTCACCAGGATCACAAACTGGGGATTTGAGGCGGGCAGATAACCCGCAATCGAAGCCTCGGTCTGTAACGCTGAAATTCCCTGGGTTGTTGCCGTCCCGGTCTTGGCCGCGAAGCTATAACCCAGAACTTTCGCGGCATGTGCGGAGCCCTCAGTCGCAGCTTGCTCCAACATGCCTGTTAACAAGTGCGCTGCTTTCGCACTGATCACCCGATGATCGACGGTCGGATGCGTTACGACCGTCTGACCGTTATTTGTAATCGAAGAAACAAGATAGGGACGCATCATCACCCCGCCATTTGCCATGGCCTGATACGCTCTGGCAACCTGCAAAGGACTGGCCAGTATGCCCTGGCCAAAGGCCTGACGAGTCAGGTCGGTTGGCGACCAGTTTGGAGTGCCTGGTGTTCGATAGCCGCCAGCCTCCTCCGCTCCATCCAGATTCATCGCTGAACCGAAACCAAAGCTAGCAAGATAGGGATAGTAGCGTTTCGCTCCCAGCACATTGTGCGCGACATAGGCCGCCCCGACATTTGCCGAGTGCTCAAGCACCTGTGTCATCGTTTCGTGTCCATATCCCAGATTAGCCCAGTTATTCACTGTCGCAGCATCGTCAAAGCTCAGGTAGCCGGGATCTTCGATCGCGGTATCGGGTGTAATCAAACCCTGATCCAGGGCCGCCGCCATCGTTACCGCCTTGAGCGTTGAACCTGGCTCATATGCACAGAAGAGCGCGGGATTAAAGTACACCTGCTCGGTTCCAAGACATCCGGTGTCGCTGGCATATTGCCCATACTGGTTGGGATCGAATGAAGGTGCCCCTGCCATCGCAACAATTGCACCGGTTCGCGCATTCAGCACCACCACCGTCCCGCTTTGGGCCTCCATCTGCTTCACCGTATCAGCCAGACCCTGCTCAACGACGTACTGGATCGTGCTATCGAGCGTCAACTGAATATTCGCACCGTTCACCGCTGCTTGCTGGGAGCTAGAGCCTACGACGAGCGGATTGCCGCTCAAGTCGGTCTCGGCAATAAAGCTACCAGGCTTACCCGCTAACTGGCTGTTATATTTCCCTTCAATTCCATAGACACCATGATTCTGATTCTCATCCTGCGTCACATATCCCAACACCTGCGAAGCCAGATCACCACTGGGATAGACCCGCCAGGTCCGTGGCTCCAGAAACGTATATGGAAGATGCAATGTACGCAATTGTTGACTCTGGCTGGGATCGATTTTCACGGCAATCCTGACTGTCTGGCTGCTAAGCGCAAAGTCAGTTTTCAATTGTGAGAGAGAAACATTAGGCAGAACCTTGTTCAGGGACTGTATGAGGTTGAGAAGATCACTCTGTGCCAGATCTTTATCAGGGTGCTCTGATGCGAACTGTATCGGCTCGATGTAAACGTCGTCACGCACAACATTCGTTGCCAGAATCCGATTTTGCGCATCGTAGATCAGCCCCCGAGGAGCATCCAATACTTGATTTTCAATGTGCTCTTGATTGGCAAGTTTCGCCAGATTATGACCACTGTTCGATTGCAGCGCCTGCCAGTAATACAAGCGGCTCAGCATCACAAGCATGCCCAAAGAGACAAGCAGAAAAATGAACGTTTGACGGTTACGCGCCCGTCTCAGTTCAATGTTCATCTGCGCCTCCTTTCGCTTGATGCTGCTAGCTGGAAGTAGCCCCTGGGCTATTCAGGGTTCTATCGGCCCTCCATGACCAGTAAAGGGTTTCAGGTGTGGCACTACCAGGATTTGGACATTTTTTGGATCAGCCGGAACCAGACCCAACGCTTTGGCATGTTCAACAATATAAAATGGCGACTGCTCCTGAGCCAATGTATTTACCAGATCCTGATCCTGGCGCTGCAATTGAGCCTGTTCAGCATGCATGTTTTGCAAATCCTGGTTC
>DASSXK010000515.1:0-2855 GCA_035703945.1 Ktedonobacteraceae bacterium
GCCAGCCGTCAACGTAAGACTCAAAAACAATAGCGCCGAAATAGGTCCATTTACGGCCGCCGGAACTTATCACATTTATTGCGTGATCCATCAAGGAATGAATTTAACCATCATTGTTGCGTAGAGAAGATGATTGTTATCCCGGCGACATAAATTCGTATAACGCACGTCGTTGGGATAGCAATTGTGTGCTGAGAGCAGATGAGCAAATTTCTAGCTATCCTTGCTATTGAGAGAGCAGAGACGGAGGCATTTTCGTGGCAAAGTACATTTTTATCAATATTCCCTCACACTCCCATGTCAATTCGACCTTACCTATTGTGCAGGAGCTGGTAGCACGTGGGGAGGAGGTGATTTACTACCTGACCGATTCATTTCAACAAACGGTAGAAGCGACCGGAGCCACCTTCCGACGTTATGACTCGAAAATTGAACAGATTAATAAAGCTGCGACTGCGGCTGGGAAGCCTGTCGGCTTGCCAATGTATATGCTTGATGAGGCGCTGCATGTTATTCCGCAAATTCTGGAGAGTATGCGTGCAGAGCAGCCTGATTGTATTGTATATGACATTCTCTGCTTAAGCGGAAGAATAATTGCCGAGTTGCTAGGCGTTGTCGCGACAACCTTTCGCATTATCATCGCGTTCGATCAGCGCCTCACACAGGTGTTTCTGACGAATGCGGCAAGAGATCCACTCGGCCAGGTCACATTTCAGGACTCGATGGAAAAAATATGCGAAGTGTACCATATCCAGCCCTTTGACTTATTGAGCATTTTTCTCCATGAAGAGCCGCTGAACCTGGTGACAATTCCACGTTCCTTCCAGGTCTCCGAAGCATCCTTTGGAGAGCAATTTTGCTTTATCGGGTCCGCAATTACTGAGCGCAGGGAGCATGCTGGGTTTCCTTTAGAGGAACTCGAAGGTCAACAGGTGCTCTATATCTCTCATGGGACCGTCTATAATGACCGCGCAGACTTTTTTAATCTCTGCCTGAATGCTTTTGCTGATACGCCCTGGAAGGTCGTGATGTCCATCGGGGACAAAGTTCATCCAGACCAATTGGGCTCGATTCCTGATAATTTCCTGGTGCGTTCGTATGTGCCGCAGCTTGATATTCTCAAGTATGCGAAGCTTTGTATTACTCATGGAGGCATGGCAACGATTATTGAATCGCTCTCGCAGGCCGTTCCGCTCGTCGTTATTCCTCAAATGACCTCCGACGTGATGGTTAATGCCAGGCGTGTCGAAGAACTGGGACTTGGCATTATGTTTGACGAGAAATCCCTGAACGCGGAGCAATTGCGTGCAGGAGTCGAACGTGTGAGTAATGATCCCACGTTCTACGCACGTGCGGGTGTCATGCAGAAGGATATTGAGGAGAGTGGTGGGTATAAAAGAGGGGCCGACGCCTTGCAGACCCTGGTAAAGCAGTTCGTCGAGGGACGAGAAGGGAAGCAGGTAAGCGTTCTCTAAGATTGGAGCTCGGCGGCAAATCTCCTAACATCATCTTCTCTGATGCTCATCCGCCACTCGCAATCCATGGAGATCTCAACGCTATCTTTTTTAATCAAGGGCAGGTCTGCACAGCCGTAAGCCGGCTGTGGTTGCGCTTCCTTTTGAGGACGAAGAGGAAGTTGTGGCCCGTGCCAACGCCTCCATCTATGGCTTGGCAGCCGGTGTCTGGACAAAGGACGTGAGAAAAGCCCATAAAATGGCCTCGGCGCTTAAAGCGGGGGTTATCTGGGTCAATACATACAATGAGTTTGATCCCACGGCTCCGTTTGGAGGATCTAAGCAGAGCGGCGATGGACGTGAAATGGGGAGTGCCGTTCTGGATGCGTATACCCAGCAAAAGACGGTGTGGGTGAATATCCGATAGATAGCAAAGGAAACACGAAGATGGCGAAAATTCTTCAAGGGCGGTTTACGGCGCACATGTCTGCGCAGATGGAAGAACCGTTTATTGTCCTCATCCTTGGCATACGTATTAATGATTTTCGTTTATTCTGGAAATGGATGCCCACAGCGTTTTATTCTTTGCCAATGCTCTACACTCTGATCAGGCACCGGGCCGCAGGTTTCCTGGGTGGTCAGGCCACCTACTTCTGGCCAGGTATAGGATTGATTCAATATTGGCGTACTTTCGAAGATCTGGAGCGTTTTGCGCGCAGCAAGGAATATCCCCATTTTGCGGCATGGCGCTGGTATAATAAGGCAATCGGGAACGGGGGAAGCGTGGGACTCTGGCACGAGGTTTTTCTGGTAAAACCACTTGCCCATGAGGTTGTATATGAAAATATGCCACCCTTTGGCTTAGTCGCCGCCACCAAGCCCCTTCCCGTAGAGAAGTGTACCAATACGATCACACGTTTGCATCTGGGTGAAAAGGATGCGTCAGCCAGAGTCCTTGAAGAAGCCACAAACCACCTTGTGAGTAATCCCTGATTTAAAAAAATCAGGGATTACTCTCGCCTGGCCTCCCCACCCCTCTTTTTTTGCTGAACGGAAAACGTTACTTGAATCCGTGTGTACGCTAGAAGGAAAGAGAGAAAGGCTAGGAGTAGAAGGAGACCCCCTATAGGAGAAAGCTAATGGCCCACCTCCATGAGCGGCGTATGGCCGGTCGGCGAGGAGCCATTCCCGAGGTGGTCGTTCGTGTGTCGGTGCGCGTCATGGCGGCATTGACCAGTAAGCAGCACCCCTTTTCGGCTGAGTAACCACAACCCAGGAACTATCTTCGCTGGCGCGAACTACGGGCAGCGGGAGGGCTGTTGCCGCCTGTAGTTCCGTTTTTACAAGGGTTCGTTTGCTATATCACGGCTCTGGAAACGCAACTGCTCAGGTGAAGAATGC
>DASSXK010000564.1:0-6932 GCA_035703945.1 Ktedonobacteraceae bacterium
AGATCAAGGCCCAGTTTGATCTCTTCATCTTCGACATCACCATTTCCGTAGTGATACATCACCTGTGTCCAACCTGTCAGTCCAGGCTTAACCTCAAGTCGGTGGCAATAGGTAGGAATCAGACACTCCAGCGTCGCTGAACATTCAGGAAGCTCAGGCCGTGGTCCCACCAAACTCATCTCTCCACGTAAGATATTTATCACCTGGGGCAACTCATCCAGGTGACATGTGCGTAGAAAGTGTCCTACTCGCGTTACCCTTGGATCATTGATAATCGTCAGAGAGGTATTCTTTGTATCATCGGCTACCAAAGCCATAGATCGGAACTTATACATACGGAAGGGCTTCCCCTTGCGTCCCAGTCTCTCCTGTATATAGAAAACAGGCCCAGGAGAGTCAATAGAGATAATCAGCGCCATTACGGGCAGAATTATTAGCATAGCTGCCAGGCCAATAAGTCCAAATGTCAGGTTCATTACAAAAGACCAGCACGAATAAAACAATGATGTTGTTACCTCAGGAATCGGTAAGTCAATTACAGGGCGAGATACAACCTCTTGCTGCACCTCCCCTGTCAATCGTACTTCTTCCACAAAACCTGGCTTAAATTGTGTTCGCATATATTTCTATACCCTCCTTCCGCTATTATTTGTTTACTAGCTTTTTTGAGTTCTTTATTAATGCGCTGGGTGTAAGTGTTTCAGGCGTATCTTGAACATTGGTAAGATGACTATCTCGCTTTAACAACTCACGAATATGTGTATCCAGCATCTCAACTAAATCGCATCGATCATTGTGTTCCTCGACAAATACGCGGCCTCTTTTCCCTAACCTGGCAGCTTCCTCCGAATGATTCTTCAAATACAATAAAGCCTCAGCCAGCGCAACTGAGTCTTCAGGTTCAGCATAGATTGCGGCCTGTGCTTCCTCAACCGCGATACGACGCGCCTCCCCATCAACCATCAGGATAAGTGGGCGCGCACTTGCCATCGCTTCATACATTTTTGCAGGAATGACACCCTGAAAAAGGATCGCCTTTGTCGCCAGTGCCAGGCAGGCATCGCAAGCAGCCAGAAGCAAGGGAATCCGCATATGAGGCTGAGCATCAAGAAAGGCAACATTCTTCAATCCCCGCTGTTGCGCTGCCTGTATCAAGTCTTCCTTCTCGGAACCATCACCAGCCAGGACAATCCTGATATCCTGATACTCCAGGAGTTGCTCAGCAGCAGCAAGAACTGTCATCAAATTATGTGAAGGTCCATGACCACCGGCATACAAAAGGGTGAAGCGTTCATCCCAACCCAACTCTACACGTGCCTCTACTTTAGAGATCGGCCGAAATTTCGTACAATCCACTCCATTAGTTAAGACAAATACTTTTTCAGATGGCAGCCCACTTTTAACTAGAAGGTCCTTGAGGCCTGATGTCACGGCCCAGACAAGCCCCGCAGACCGATATGTTGACGATGCCAGCCATTCAGCCATGCGAATCACCCACTGATTACGTAACAAGCCCATTTTTACGGCGACCTCGGGCCAGAGATCTGCGACAGTGAAAATAAATGGACAACCTTTTCGCCACGCTAAGATCCGTCCCGCAATCGCATTGAACAAGGGAGGAGACTCAACAATTAGTACGTCCGGATACCCTACTGCTTTTCCACCAAGAAAGGCCGCCAGGCAGCCAAAGGAGAGTTGCGACGCGATACGACGTAAAAAGCCACGATTAGGCCTGATATAACTCCAGACACGTACAATCGAGATTCCATCTCGCTCCTCGCGCTGCACAAGTTTACCTCGATATTCCGAGGGCACAATCCCTGTTGGAAAGTTTGGAAACGTTGTGAGCACAGTTACCTGATGTCCCAGCTTGACAAGCTGCAAAGCTGTTTCATAGATGCGTATCGCCGGTGGTGCCACCTCTGGCGGGTAGTATGAAGAGACAAAAAGAATATGCGTCATGGTTTTCTTCTCCTTACTGCCAGGTTTGAGCAATTCGCAGCGCGGCATCGCCCTGGCCAAAGGGATTACGTTTTGGAGCTTGAGGTTCCGGCAACGCCATCGCTTCCAGAATGCGCTCATAGTTCGCACCAGTAAGCACGTTCCAGCCCAGATCGACGGTCTCGACCCATTCGGTCTCTTCCCGCAGCGTGATACAAGGTGTCCCTAGCAAAAAAGCCTCTTTCTGCACACCGCCAGAATCAGTCAGGATGCGAAAAGCCGAGCGCTGTAGCGCCAGCATATCCAGATAGCCCAGAGGCTCAATGATCTGCACATGTTTGCCCCAGGCAATATCGTAGTTTGGCAAGCACGCTCTTGTACGCGGGTGCATTGGGAAAATCACTGGTAGCTCAATTTTATTCAAAGTCTGGGCGATCGAACGCATCGTCTCAGGATCATCGGTATTGGATGCGCGATGCACCGTCGCCAGCACATAGCTCCTGGGCGAGACACCAAGCGTTGGCATGAGATCATCCAGGTGCTCATCCAGTTGGGGCTGGACCTGAAGCAAGGTATCGTACATCACATCGCCGACAACATGCACCTCGTTCAAAATCCCTTCATGCTTGAGATGCTTCTGTCCAGTTTCTGTGGGACAAAAAAAGCGATCTGACAGATGATCGGTCACAACCCGGTTGATCTCCTCCGGCATCACCCGATTAAAACTGCGTAGACCCGCCTCCACATGGGCAATCGGGATATGCAGTTTGGCGGCCGCCAGCGCTCCCGCCAGCGTCGAATTTGTATCACCAAATACAATCACCCAATCAACGGATTTCTTTAGCAACACCTGTTCAATCGCGTTTAACATCATAGCCGTCTGAGCACCCTGGCTCCCAGAACCACATCCCAGATAAAAAGCGGGAGCCGGAATAGCTAACTCTTCAAAAAATTGGGCAGACAGCGCATAGTCATAGTGCTGTCCGGTATGAATTATGAACTCTTCGTGCTGTCTCCTGAGCGCATGACTCACAGGCGCAACCTTCACGAATTGAGGTCGCGCACCTACAATCGAGGCAAATCGCATGCTTCCATCCCTTCCGGCTAGCCCCTCATCCTGCTTCCGGCTGATTCAAAGGTTGGTATCTTAGCCTTCCCATCCTCTCCGGCCCCAATCGCAATATAGTCCATCCCCAGTCGCTCGATCTTTTCGCGAGCAAAAAATTGACGCCCATCAAGGATAACCTTGCAGCCGGGGAAACGCCCAAAATCCAGGTCATGGTACTGCTGGTGTCCGCTCTGCAAGATGATTGCTTCGATGCGACCCTCTTGCGCAGCGGAAACCGGTGTGTAACCCAGCGCCTGGATCTCACTATCCGAGAAGAGTGGGTCGTCAACGTAGACCGTTGCACCGCGTTGTGTCAGTGCCTCTTGCAACAGTTTTGCGCTTGTGAAGGCCGTCTCCTTCACATTCCCACGATAGGCGATCCCCAGTATCAAGGCTGACTTCTGATCCAATGAACCAAGCAGCGATTCGATGCGTTGCACACCATAATCAGCCATCGTGTCGTTGAACTGACGAGCATGGCGGGGCAGGTCCAATCCATCTCCATGTTGTCGATCAAACGGGTTCGCAAACAGGAAGTATGGATAGACTGGAATACAGTGACCACCGACCCCAACCCCAGGAGTATGAATATGTGAATAGGGCTGGGTATTCGCGGCGGCAATCGCGGCGTGGACATTGAGCTGATGGCTGTCGGCATATTTTGCATAGCCGTTTGCCAGGGCGATATTCACATCGCGGTAGGTTGTCTCGATCAACTTCACAAACTCCGCCTCGTCCGTTGAGGCCATTCTGATAATGTCGGCCTCTAGCACGGAGCGATAGAAGGAGACCGCTCGCTCCAGACTATCAGCATTGATTCCACCTATCACTTTGGGATACGTCCGTAGATCACGAAAAATTGAGCCGGAGGAAACACGCTCGGGACTATAGGCCAGGGCGAAATCGGTCCCGGCCTGAAGTCCTGAGGATGCTTCCAATAGGGGCAGCAGGTGGCGCGTTGTCGTACCAACGGGCAAGGTCGTCTCGTAAATCACCAGCGTATCTCGCTTCAAGCCCGCACCAATTGCAGACGTCGCGGCATCGATCCAGCGGAAATCGACTGACTTGCTGGCATCAACAAAGACCGGGACGATCACAACAACGACATCAGCCTGCTTAACCGCCGCACTGGTATCAGTTGTTGCGGACAACAGACCTTCACGCACCAGTCCTGGAACTCCGTGCAGAAGCTCAGGCTCTTCCTGAATATGGGAGTGTCCAGCATTTAGGCTCTCAACGACGGCGGGGTTACTATCACAACCAATCACCTTGTGCTGATGGGAAGCATATTGCACCGCCAGCGGTAGACCGATCTTGCCCATCCCAACGACCGCGATAGTAAGTCGAGGCAGTGAAGCATCAGAAAATTTTTCCAGCATATTGAGCCTCCCCATGCACCTCCGCTTTCTGTGCCACAGAAGATGCGGTCTCGGTTGATTCCATCAGGCGGTAAATAATTTCCAGGACAGCCAGACCGTCCTCGCCAGTCACCGTTGGCTGAGAATCCTCCCGAATCGCTTTGATCACATCTTCATATTCAAGATGCAATGGCTCTGCCTTATGGACTTTAAAACGCATCATTGTGCCTTCGCTCACGCCGGTCATCGAGCGCAGGGCATCCCATGACGTTGGCGTATAATCATTTTCGTAAAAGTAGATGTCCTGCGTGAGATAGTTAACCAGGAACATACCTTTTTCACCCGTCACGGTCAGTTCACGCACCTTGGTTGGCGTCAGCCAGTTGACATCAAGCACGCCGATGATATTGTTAGAGAAACGCAATACCCCCAACAGGAGATCTTCATGTGTGTTGTGGATACGCTGCTGCGTTTCAGCATAGGCCCGCTCAACTTCCGAATTCGTCAAGTAACGCATAATGTCCACGTCGTGCGTGGCAAGATCAAGTGTCACCCCTACATCGCGGATGCGTGGTGGGAAGGGTCCCAGACGCCGGGCATGAATCTGAAAAATCTGCCCGATCTCACCAGCAACCAATCGGCGTCGCAGTTCAATAATTGCAGGATTAAAGCGTTCAACATGTCCAACGGCAATCTTCACGCCTCTGGTCTGGGCCATTTGAATCAGGGTAGTGGCCTCTTGCAAGGTGCTGGTCATTGGCTTTTCAAGCAGGATATTGATGCCTCTATCCAAAAGATAGCAGGCGACATCAAAATGCAGGTGGGTAGGAACCACGACTGCAACAAGATCAGGCCGGGTCTCCTCTACCATTTTTCGATAATCGACAAAACCAGCAATATGGAAGCGCTTCACAGCATTCTGTAAGACAGGCTCGGCTGCCTCGGCAACGCCAACGAGTTGAGCCTGCTCTTCGCTAAAATCTTTCAGGACACGGAGGTGATTCATCCCCATTGAACCTGCCCCGATCACAGCTACTTTTAACGGCATAGTTCAAGCACCTCTTCTGAAATCTTCTTCAAATCCTCTGCACTCACCGCTGGATGAATCGGCAGAGACAGAACATGTTGGGCAGCATGTTCCGCGACCGAAAGTTCTCCGCAGCAGCGGAATGTATCCTGGTGCTCTCGATAATAAGGCTGTTGATGAATAGGGATTGGATAGTGAATAGCCGTGCCAATTCCGCGTGCACCCAGGTGCATCATCCACTGCTCCCGATCTTTTGAAACCTGGATCGTGTACTGATGGTAGACATGGCGATAGCCCGGTCGCACCACCGGCGTCTGAATTACGCCTCTCAATTGCTGTGTCAGAAAATCAGCATTCTCGATGCGCCGTTTGGTAAACCACTCCAGGCGCTTTAACTGCACAAGCGCCACTGCTCCCTGGATATCGGTCATG
Organism: Ktedonobacteraceae bacterium; assembly: GCA_035703945.1. GTDB lineage: Bacteria > Chloroflexota > Ktedonobacteria > Ktedonobacterales > Ktedonobacteraceae > DASSXK01. The sequence continues at coordinate 5,867 of DASSXK010000564.1, forward strand.
CGGTAGTTCTGCCCAAGCTGAATCTGGACATAGCGTTCACGCTGGCCCTGATTTCGCAACAGACGGACACGCTCAGCAACGTCCGGATCATTGGTCGTTACAATTCCACCTTCTCCGGCTGTCATATTCTTCGTCGCATAGAAGGAGAAGCACCCTGTCCCGAAACTCCCAACCGTCTTACCAGCAATCGTTGCTGCATGAGCCTGGCAGGCGTCTTCGATTATCGCAAGCTGATGCTTTTCGGCAATTTGCATCAATCTTCCCATATCGCAGGGATTTCCATAGAGATGAACTGGCAGTAAAGCTTTTGTACGCGGGGTTATCGCGGCTTCAACCAGATCCGGATTTATTTGATAGGAATCTGGCTCAATATCAACGAAGACAGGGGTAGCACCGGTAAGCAGGATTGCATTGGCAGTGGCAGCAAAACTGAATGGTGTGGTAATGATTTCATCACCGGGACCAACCTTGTACGCCAGCAACGCCAGATAAAGCGCCGACGTTCCAGAAGAAACGGCCACCGCCTCCTTCACCTCACAAAGCAAGGCAAATTGTCGTTCAAACTCGGCTACATTTTTTCCCTGAGCCAGTTGTCCAGATGCAAGAACCCGCTGTACAGCATCATTTTCTTCCTGACCTAGCATAGGGCGAGCAATGGGTATCATAGAAATTTCCTATTATCGAAAAGCTAACAAGCCATTTATACAAGTTATCGGACGTTGCATCTCAAATCACGAGGCTTCTATCGCAAATATATTTGACAATGAAATTTGCACAATCTTTTTGCTTTATACAATAAAGAGTTTACTTAAAGGAAGAAATCATATATTTGCATTTATTTATGTAATAATCAAAAATAATACGGAGATATTCGCTATATACCTGAATTTACATACATAAAAATTTGCGGTCCGAATAACAAAAATGAAGGTGGCAGCAACATAACTATCATCATTAATTTAAAGGGCATTTCCAGTATCCAGCATCAAAAGATGCCTGATATGCCATAAATTAGACAAAAAGGGTAAGATCCGCAAAAAAATTGGAGATCAATGGAAATTGCAAA
>DASSXK010000581.1:0-2938 GCA_035703945.1 Ktedonobacteraceae bacterium
GTTGCAATGTTAACCGGGATTCATGGATTTTCTGTGATGTTTCTGGGATGTGGAGCGGGCCTCTATCTTGGTCTGACGATGCAGAAACGCTGGCATCATTTTCCTCTGGTCCTGCTTGGTGTTACCAGCAGTAGTTTGTTGCTTTATGCCTTTACGTTTGTGTTCTTATGGTTTGTCGGCCTGCCGTTTAATCAATATGTGCTCGCGTTTCAAAAGATTTATGCCCGTTCACTGGCAACGTTTGGTTCACTCAGTACGGCTGCCGGACAGGGCGCCTGGTGGCATACGACGATGTATCCAGTGTTGCTTGCGGCCGGGCAGATTGTTATTCAAAACTGGTGGCTGTGTTATCTGGTATTGCTCTGGTTTGGCCTCTGGCCGGTAGTGCTGGTAATTTACTATACAACAAATTCCAGCGTTCGCTTGCTTGGATATGCGGTTCGTCCTTTCCCAGGAGGCTGGATTGAGCGGATGCTGAATCGAGTAGCTCATGGGATGGCCTCATACATATTGAAGCATCGAGGAAAAAAGCGCACTCGTCAGGAGGTTGAATAGTTGACTGCTCCATTTATTGCGTTTGAGAATGTAACCTTTGCTTATCCCGCCCAGTCGTCTGCCTCTGCCCAATTGTTTAAGCAAGCTACTTCACCGGAGATTCGGGCGCTGAACAATCTGTCGTTGGAGGTTCCACGCGGACAGTACGTGGTGGTTTTGGGACATAATGGAAGTGGCAAGTCAACCCTGGCCCGTCACTGTAACGCTTTGCTGTTGCCGGTGCGGGGACGGGTGCTGGTGGATGGTCTGCTAACGAGCGAGCCATCCAATCAAAAAGCGATTCGCGATCGGGTGGGGATGATTTTTCATAATCCCGATAATCAACTCATTGCGACGATGGTTGAGGACGATGTAGCCTGGAGTCTGACGGTGCGAGGACTACCCGCCGCTCTGATCCGGGAACGTGTTGAGGAGGCCCTGGTTGCGGTTGATATTATCGACCTTAGAAAGAGGCCACCCAACCAGCTTTCGGGCGGTCAGCGCCAACGTGTTGCGATTGCGGGTATTCTGGCGCTTCGCCCTGCCTGTATCGTTGCGGATGAAGCTACCGCGATGCTGGACCCCCTTTCACGGGGAGAAATTGTTCGGTTATTGCACCAATTGCATCAGGATTATGAGCTGACGATTATACAGGCGACACATTTGCTAGAAGAGGCGGTGTTGGCTGATCGGGTTGTGGTGATGGAACGAGGCAAGATTGTACTTGATGGTTCGCCAGTTCAGATATTCAGCGATCTTGAGCGGCTGCGCCAACTTAAACTGGCGATTCCAGAGCCAATTGAACTGGCGGCTCGCCTGCGTTCCGTTGGTCAGCCCATTTCGCCCGAAGCTTTGACTGTGGAAGCGATTGCAAGGGAGATAGCGCGTTGACTGATTCAATTATTGCAATGACACACCTGAGCCATACTTACCAGGCCGGCTCGTTGAGCAAGGACGCGCTGGTGGATATTACGCTGGAGATAGAACGGGGCAGTTGTGCCGCGATTATTGGCACGACCGGATCGGGCAAATCGACCCTGGTCCAACACCTCAATCGTTTACTGCGTCCCACAACAGGTACCGTGATTGTGGATGGGATGGACTGTGCCTCTCCTGGCCTGGATGTACGGGCGCTGCGGCAGAAGGTTGGGATGTTATTTCAGTTTCCGGAGGCTCAGCTTTTTGGGCAGACGGTTGCTCAGGATGTTGCTTTTGGTCCGAGGAGAATGCGTCTATCATCCAGTCAGGTCCAGGCGCGAGTTGCTGCCGCTCTGAAACTCGTTGGCCTGCCTTTTGAGGAATATGGGAAGCGTTCGCCTTTTAGCTTAAGTGGCGGACAGATGCGGCGTGTTGCCCTGGCGGGCGTGCTGGCGATGTCGCCCTCGATTCTGGTGCTCGATGAACCCACAACCGGCCTGGATGCCGATTCCCGCGAGGATTTCTACTTTTATCTGCGCGAGATTCAGCGCGAACAGGGCGTGACGATTGTGCTGGTCTCGCACGATATGAGTGAAGTTGCAACTCTGGCAAACCGCTTGTTTGTCCTGGATCAGGGACGCTTAATGATGCAAGGGGAGCCGCGTCAGATCTTTACGCAGGGTGATCGTTTGCGTGAATGTGGCCTGGGTGTTCCGGCCCTCAGTGAACTGCTGACCCTCCTGCGCAAAAAGGGTCTGGCTATTCCCGAAGATGTGGCGACCCTGGATGAAGCCTTTCAGGTCTTATATCAAGCGAGCGGGTCACGTCGTACTTAAGTTGTTTTCTTCATATACTTGTCGGTTGGGGTGAGAACTCTTCCGCGTGGCGGGTTGTCATATAAACTATATAATGGAAAAACTATGATATTCAGTAATCTTTCATTTGGAATCTATTATCCGGGTAAAAGCCTGTTGCACCGCTTGCAGGCTCGAACGAAGTTGCTTATTTTAATTGGTATGATTGTCGTTCTGGCTTTAGCCAATCGGAACCAGTGGCATTTTTTGCCGTATGAGATCGCGGGTATCATAGTTGTCATGGGGATTGGCCTGTCGGGTCTGTCGCCGTGGCTGATCTGGCGGCAAATGTGGTTGCTGCTCTTGCTGGCGGCGGTGGGATCAGTCCCAACGTTGCTCTTTCCAGGCGATCCTTCTCCACCGCTCGCTATTCTGGGTCCATATCACCTGTCCTATAGTCTTGTGGCGATTATTGTGCTGATATTGCTGGTCCTGGTTTGTGCCGCGATTCTTCCACTGTTTCCGATCAAGCAGATAGCATCTGTGAGGCGAACGCGTCTGTACAAAGTTTATAGCGTGGCATTGTTGCTCTTTGTGCCGTTGCTCCTTTCGCTATTCAGCGTTTCGGGTCTGACGGATGAGCACACTTTTCTGCAACTGAATCCAATTCAAATCACGTATATAGGTGTCTG